>JASJDN010000135.1 GCA_030065205.1 Crocosphaera sp. | reverse complement strand
TCTAAACTAACTTCACCCTTGAGAACCTTGCCCACCCTACAAAATTTGTTGTTATTATTTGTTTAGGAACAGTCTCTCAAAAGTCATTAGAGACTTAAGTCGTCATTGCGAGGGGTAAAATCAACATTAATCTTTTAATTGAAAAATTTTAAGTTTAAAATCTTAAACCCCCCAATCCTCAATAAGTCTGCGACTCGGAGAACTAGGGGGTCAAATTTTTTTGCGGGTCTTCTGATTGAAACCTAACTGCCGGAAGGAACTCCAGCTTATTAGGTCCAGGGGGACTTAACTTCTAGAGAACAGCCCCGGCACACAGCCGGCTAACTTCAACCAGGAGACCCACGATTTTACTACTACTATCTGTCATGGGCATCACCTCCTTTATTACCTAAACGGTTATTATCTTTAATGTAACTGAGCTTAGTCTAACGCAAGGTTCTTAGAAAAATCAAGGGTGTGACGAAAAAATTTTTCAGCGATCTGGGGACACCCCCCAAAATGCAGATGAACATAGGAAGCGTGAACGTTGTACCAGTGCCATCCTTCCCCATAACTAGGACTATTTTCATGCCAACTCGAAAGGTTAAAGATGGGTTGAGAGGGGGAAAGGGTTAACTCAGAACGATGAAACTCATGACCCCAAATGGTTTCCCCTTCATTCAACAGAAGACTGGAACGATAGGCGATCGCTTGTCTATATCCTAGGGTTAATTTCTGCCCCATTTTAGCGGTGGTGGGTAAAATACCAACCATTGGCCAAGATTTCTCCTCAAAGTCGATGATTTGCTCCCCCAGATACATTAATCCTCCACATTCGGCATAGGTAGGTATTCCCTTGAAAATGGCTTGTTTGACTGCATTTAAAGCCTTCTGGTTACTCGATAAAGTCTCGGCAAACATTTCGGGGAAACCACCCCCCAAATACAGTCCTGCAGTCCCTTCAGGTAAGGTTTCATCCTCTAAAGGACTCCAATAACATAGTGTTGCCCCCAACTGTTCTAAAATGTCTAAGTTATCAGGGTAATAGAAGTTAAACGCTTGATCTTTGGTGATCGCTATTTTTGGCGACGGGGTGACGGGGTGACGGGGTGACGGGGTGACGGGGTGACGGGGTGAAGGAACAAGATACCGATGCAATTGTTCCCAATTAAAACAATTTTGAGCTAAATGAGCTAATCTATCCATCAATTGATTAAGTTGAGGCAGTTCTTGGGTGGGGACTAACCCTAAATGGCGATCGGGGATGTTTAAAGCCTCTTGACGATAAATAACACCGAAAATCGGTATATTAAGCGGTTTTAAAGCGGTTTTCAATAAAGTTAAATGGCGATCGCTTCCCACCCGATTTAAAATCACTCCCACAACATTAATCTTAGGATCAAGAGAACCATATCCATGAGCGATCGCCGCTACCGATCCCGATAAGCGACTACAATCAATTACCAACACCACAGGAACGTCTAAAATTCGAGCAATATGCGCCGTACTGCCGTAATCTTGACATAATCCTCTTTCTTCTCTTCTTATCCCCCCCTGCCTCCTGCCTTCTGCCTCCTGCCTTCTGCCTTCTGTCTCCTGCCTCCTGCCTCCTGCCTTCTCCAACGGAACCCCATCAAACAACCCCATTACCCCCTCAATCACAGCATAATCAACCCCTTGACAGTGTTGAGCAAAACAGGACTTAACATAATTGACAGAGGTGAGAATCGGGTCTAAATTGCGACAGGGACGACCTGTGATATAACTATGGAACATGGGATCGATGTAGTCGGGTCCCACCTTAAACGATTGAACCTTCGAGGCTTTTTTCCTCAAAAACGCCAGTAATGCTAAGGTAATGGTTGTTTTTCCTGTGCCACTGCGATCGCCAGCAATAATTAATGTCACGATTTTTTAAACGGATAACTAGATAAATTGTAGTCAATTTCCTATAATTCAGTAAAAATAAGCAAAAATTACCGTAAATTTTCTCCCTAATTAATCTTTTTTTCGGTGTTACCCTAGATAACAAGGACTATCAAAAAATTGTCAACATTACAGCTATTGTCAAAAAAACAAGCTATAATGGACAAATACTATTGTACTAAAATGTTGTGTAAGAATTAGATAGAGGCATTAATGGCTGCGATTACAAACAATCCTGATAAAGAAAAGGCATTAGGCTTAGTTCTCAACCAAATTGAGCGAAATTTCGGTAAAGGGTCCATCATGCGTCTAGGAGACGCAGCCAGAATGAAGGTGGAAACCATCTCAACCGGGGCTTTAACCTTAGATTTAGCCTTGGGGGGTGGACTCCCGATGGGACGGGTGGTCGAAATTTACGGGCCAGAAAGTTCTGGGAAAACAACCCTCGCCCTTCATGCGATCGCAGAGGTACAAAAAGCGGGGGGAGTAGCTGCCTTTGTGGATGCGGAACACGCCCTTGATCCCACCTATTCGGCTGCTCTGGGGGTCGATATTAACAACCTCTTAGTGGCCCAACCGGATACGGGAGAATCAGCCTTAGAAATCGTCGATCAGTTAGTGCGATCGGCTGCGGTGGATGTTGTTGTGATTGACTCGGTAGCTGCTTTAGTTCCCCGTGCAGAGATTGAGGGGGAAATGGGAGATACTCAAGTGGGTTTGCAAGCGCGTTTAATGAGTAAAGCGTTACGGAAAATTGCCGGAAACATCGGTAAATCAGGCTGTGTGGTTATTTTTCTCAACCAGTTACGACAAAAAATTGGGGTTACTTATGGCAGTCCCGAAGTGACCACTGGAGGGACAGCACTGAAATTTTATGCTTCGGTACGGTTAGATATTCGTCGCATTCAAACCCTGAAAAAAGGCAGTGAGGGAGAATATGGAATCCGTGCCAAGGTAAAAGTGGCGAAAAATAAAGTGGCCCCACCGTTTCGTATTGCTGAGTTTGACATCATTTTTGGTAAGGGTATTTCTCAGATGGGATGTATGTTAGATTTAGCCGAACAAAGCGATGTGGTGCTGCGGAAAGGAGCTTGGTATAGTTACAACGGGGATAATATTTCTCAAGGAAGAGATAACGCCGTCAAATATTTAGAAGAGAATCCTAAAGTTGCTGAAACCATCGAACAACAGGTGCGTGAAAAGTTAGAGTTAGGATCGCTGAGTTTTGCCATTTCTCAAGGAGATGGAGAGGAAGAATAACACAGAGATAAATTTTTTCTTGTATGACATGGATTGATCCAAGATCAATCCATTTTTTTGTTGAGAAAATAATACTATATCCGTTTCTCAAAACCCCCTTATAGATTACCCAATAACACTGTAGAGACGTTTCATGAAACGTCTCTACCACAGTGGTGTATGGCAACAGGATTTAGTATAATACCAAATCCGCTTTAGATACCCCCTTTTTAAATTGATACCTTAAAGCTTGAAAACCCTCCTGCCTTCTGCCTCGGAGCCTCCTGCCTCTTCTAGAAGATAAGATAGGTTTAAGAATCGGATTTGATATAAAAGTACATCAAAGAAAAAACACCGTCTAAAGTTCTTTTTTTAGGGAGCGGTGACGATATGATTGAGGAGTGATGCCTGTCCAACGTTTAAAGGAACGGCTAAAATGGCCTTGGGTAGAATATCCTAATTGTTCAGAAATTTCTCTAAGAGTAAGATTAGAATTTTTAAGTAGGGTTTTTGCTCGTTCAAATTGTATTTGATTAATGATTTCAGTGTAACTAATTTCTGCTTCTTTTAATCGTCTTTGTAAGGTTCGAGAACTCATTCCTGTAATGTCAGCAACTTCCCTAAGATTAGGATATTTTTGTCTTGATAAAGATTGAATCACTTGTTTAAGAGAACCAACAAACTCCATTGCTGGAGTTGATAAATTAATAAGAGAAGAAACATCAGAGGAATAAGTTAAACTTTGAGTCCCAGTTAAAAGAATAGAATCAATTGCGATCGCTGTAAATTGTTGCTTATATTTAATCCTTATATTTTGCAAAGGTTTAAATTGTTCAACAGTAGATTTTTGTTTCATTTGTAAACAAATTTTTGAGGGTTGCCAATGGTTTAAACCCGTTGCATGGCGAACCAAATTAATCATTAACATTAAGGTATAAGCTTCTACTGCCTCTTTTCCAATAGCAATTTCTGGAATTCCTTGACGACAAAACCAAATTTCAGAACCTTTTTGATATAACCATAAACTAGCTTGAGAACTATGTAATCTAGTTAATAAACAAAGACGGTTAAGGGCATCATAAGGCGTTAAACTAGGATACATTAACCCTAAAACAAAATCAAAATTTCCTTCCTTACCTGTGTGTAAACCAAAGTCAATCGCTGAACCATTTGCCTTTCCTGCTCTCTCAATAAAATCCCAAACTTGATATTCTGGCAATAATTTTTCAGGGTTATTTAAAATATTAATTCTAATTTTAGATTGTTCTAGAAATTTGTTACTATTAGCTCCAATTTTATCTAGAAAAGTTAGGTAAGGTTCTAATTGACTGGCACGAATGAGAGGAATGGGTTTCATATAAAATCCTTTTAAATAGATTATGTTAAGGTAAGGTGGGCAGGGGAAGCAGAGGGAGCAGAGGGAGCAGAGGGAGCAGGGGAGGAAGAGTGTTCAGTAATGATTATAATGATGACTAATTAAGCGGTTTTTATATTATTAAATATCTTGTTTGATTTTTTCTTTGATTATTTTAAGTAATTTTAGCAAATTGGCGTAATCGGGTAAAGACATTTATCTGTGGGTGTGAGACCCTTAAATTTGCTGACAGAAAATTAACAGTCAGGAATAGGTTGAAAGATGAAAAAATCATTAATTATTGCTTGGACTGCTTCTTTGGTATCACTAATCGATCTAGATTGGATCTAAGTTATTTAGTTTGAGAGAAGTTATTGAACCATGAAAAATACTTTGCGTCTTGGGTTTTCTGATAATTTATCTACTCCTGATTTCATTGCACTTGGTATTTCCCTTATTGCAGCTTATTTGGGACTTTTTAGTGGTCATAAATCCTTCAGTAAAGAGTTAGTTCTTTTTCTACTCTTTTTAAATAGTTTAGATTTGTCTTTAGTTTTATTAATGGGTAAAAGCTTTGCCCAATATAAAGAGACGATTAGTAACTTTTTGCGATCGCCTAAATTTATTGGAGTTGATATTTTTCCGGCCTTATTAATTGCGGAATTTATCTACGGACCTTTTCTAAAAGGTTTCTTTTTAGAACTCATGGCGTTTATTGTTACCTATTTAGTCATGAGAATTCTGAGGTTAAAAATTATTGCCTCTCTTCATTAGGACTTAATTGGAAAAATCGTCAGGATTTATTATGACAAAAGCTAGTGATTTTAAAGCCTTAAAATGGCGTAATATCGGTCCATTTCTGGGGGGTCGTGGTACTTGTGTTGTGGGCCATCCCACTGATAAACAGGTTTTCTATCATGGTCATTCTTCGGGGGGACTCTGGAAAACCGAAGATGCGGGTCAATATTGGATACCCGTTGGTGATGGACAATTTAACATGGGTTCAGTGGGTGCGATCGCTATTTCTGAGCAGAACCCGGATATTATCTATGTGGGTTTAGGGGAACCTCAAATACGCAACAGCGCATCCTGGGGAGATGGGATGTATAAAACCACCGATGGTGGTGCAACTTGGCAACATATTGGCCTAAAAGACTCTAAACATATTGCTAAAATTCGACTCCATCCTCATAACCCTGATGTAGTTTATGTTGCTTCCATGGGTCATGGTTTTGGTCCTAGCAAGGAAAGAGGGGTTTTTCGCTCTCAAGATGGGGGTCAAACTTGGGAAAATGTCCTCTTTAAGAGTGAAAATACTGGATGTATCGACTTAATTGTTAATCCTAGTAATCCCAAGGTTATCTTTGCAGCTATGTATGAGTTTGAGCGCAAAACTTGGGGTGCAAAAACAGGGGGACCAGAAAGTGGACTCTGGCGATCGCTTGACGGTGGCGATACTTGGGAAGATATTAGTAGTAATACAGGAATGCCGGCAGGACAAATGGGACGCATTGGTATTGCCATGTCTCAAGCTGATCCTAATCGTGTTTATGGTCTAATTGACTCAGAAACGAAAGCGGGGTTATATCGTTCTGATGATTTAGGGGTAAATTGGTCTTTTGTCTCTAACTTTGCTCAAATTATCGCTCGTCCTTTCTATTTCTTCCATCTTTTTGCTGCCCCCCACAATGCAGACGAACTTTGGGCCCCAGCGAATAAGCTTTATAGCTCTAAAGATGGGGGCAAAACTTGGGTACTCGAACCAGGTATTAAGGATGACTATCACGAAGCTTGGGTAGATCCCAAAGATCCGAATCGCATTGTTGTCACTTGTGATGGTGGTTGTCAAATCTCCTTAACTGGGGGCAAAACCTGGTCTAGCTTTAATAATCAAGCAACAACCCAGTTTTATCGTGTATTTTGTGATAATCAGTTCCCTTATAACTTATATGGTAATCCCCAAGATACAGTAACCGTTAAATGTCCCAGTGCCTCTCGTTGGGGTGGTATTTCTGAACATGAAACCATTGTGGTTGGTAATGGTGAAACCGGTGCAGCTATACCCCATCCCACAGATCCTGATATTGTTTATAATCTTTCCACTGGTTCAATTTGTGGGACAGGTGGTTCTTTTACCATCAATAACCTGAAAACGGGACAAAACGAAATGCGGCCGATATGGCCTGAGTCAACCTTTGGGACTCCTGCGACTGAGTTTAAGTACCGTTTTAATTGGCACTTACCCTTCTTCCTCTCACCTCATGATAACAAGACCTTCTATGCAGCAGGAAATGTAGTTTTCCGTTCCACTGATGAAGGGATGAGTTGGGAAAAAATTAGCGATGATCTGACCAACGATATTCAAGATAAACAGCAACTCGCGGGAACGTCTTGGATGGGAGAATATTTCGGTCAAGAAATTTATTCCACGATCTTCCGTTTAGAAGAGTCTCCCCATGAAAAGGGTGTCATTTGGGCCGGTAGTGATGATGGGTTAATTCATTTGACCAAAGATGGGGGTCAAACTTGGGAAAATGTTACGCCGCCAAATTTACCGGAATTTTCCCCTATTTATGAGATTGAGTTTTCGCCCCATGATTCGGGGACGGTTTATATTGCTATTACGCGCTATCGCACAGCAGATGACTATTCCCCTTATTTGTACAAAACCACTGACTCTGGTAAGACTTGGACTTGTATTAGTGAAAGCTTCCCTCAAGATGAAATAACCCGTACTATTCGGGAGGATACAGTACGCAAAGGTTTACTGTTTGTGGGGACAGAAACGGGGGTTTTTGTGTCCATTGATGACGGTAAAGAATGGCGACGGTTAAACTTGAATTTACCTCGTGTTCCTGTCCATGACATTAAAATTAAGGATGCAGACTTAGCGATCGCTACTCACGGACGGAGTTTTTGGGTTCTGGATGATATTAGTCCCATTCGTCAATATTCCGAGGAATTAACCCAGAAAAAGGCACACTTATTCAAACCTGAAACCTATACTCGTTTTGGTTATAACTGGTGGATGGACTATGGTGGGGGACCTGTTTCTGACAAAAAATATTACTTTGTTCAGAATACTCGTCCTGGTCACACTTTTTATGAGCAAGGGGTGGTTGATGGGGAGAAACAACGCCAGTTTATTGATGCTGGTGATTCTCGTCCCATCGGTGTGATTATTTACTATCTCCTCAGTGACGATGCGAAGGATGTTAGTTTAACCATTTTGGATGAGGAAGGAAACGAAATTCAAACTTTCAGTAAAGAGGAAATTCCTACTCAAAGATTTGCCAGTTTTGATGCTCGTGGGTATGAACAAGATTTAACCACAGGAAAGCCTAAAGCGACGGTTAGTCAAGGATTAAACCGCTTTATTTGGGGGACTCGTTATCCCTCTGTTTCTTCTGTACCGGGTCGTCCTCCTGTTATTATCAACCCCTTTGCTAAACCAGGTATTTATCAAGTCTGTTTAACGGTTGATGGGGAAACTCAGACAGAATCTTTTGAAGTCAAAATTAATCCTAACGAGAAATATACTCGTGCTGAAACTGATAGTAAAGGTGAGTTTTGGATGAAACTTTATGGCAAAGCAGAAGAAGGTATCCAAACTGTTTTGAAAGCGCGTAAAGCTAAGGAAACAGTAGCTAATACTCTTGCTGATGCTGCCGATAATCAAACATTAGTTGATCAAGGAGCAAAAATAAATGCTCTGTGTGACGAACTTGAAGGTAGTATGATGCCAGTGGGTACAACTTTAGTGCAGATTATTAACGAACGAACTAAGTTAGTTCCTAAGTTAACATGGTTACATAATGTTTTGGAAACCTCTGAAGGACCAGCCAATCAAGGTGTTATTAATGTTTACAACAAAGTTGCTAGTGAAATGGATGAGGTAATGGCATCTTTTAACGGTCAACTTGAGACAGAAATGGCGCAATTTGAGCAATTAAGTAGTTAGTTGTAGGTTGGGTTAAGCGACAGCGCAACCCAACATCCTCCACCCTTATTCTTTGTTGGGTTTCCTTCGTCAACCCAACCTACGATCTCATATATAGCAATCAGTAATGGTATATGAAAACTGCTCAGGACATAATATTATTATGTCCCTACAAATCGCTTCTGTAGGGGTTTAACACTGTTAAACCCTTTCTCACTGATTGTCGTATAAGTAAGAGTTATGCGACACAATACAAATTTATTAGGAAATATCTATATTGTCATAAAATCCTGATAAATCGGGGTTTATCTACTAATTTCCACTTATTTACTCTTATATTTTCCATTTTGAAAATGACATAGTATAAAAACTTGTGTTTTAATAGGTTAGAATACATAAAAAAGGAGTAATTGATATGGAAAAAGAACTTAAAGATTTAGAAAGATACCTAAAAGAAAGGCGATGGAAAGAAGCGGACAAAACAACTGCTTATATACTTTTAAAAATAGGTGACAGAAACCAAAAAGGATGTTTGAGTGAGAATGAAGCAGATGACTTACCTTGGAAACCTTTAATGGCTATTAATGATTTATGGCAACAATATAGTAATAATAAGTTTGGTTATACTATACAAAAGCAAATATTACTAGACTGTGGAGGAAGTTTAAGTGAGACTAGATACAAGCATTTTGAAAAGTTTGCGATACGAGTAAAATGGTTAGACGAGAACGGTAATAATTTCATTAAAGATAATAAATATTGTTATGATTATGATAAAGCACCAGAAGGGCATCTGCCTTCATGGTCAAGATATATTGGTATAGGTTGGATTAAAAATTTTATTAGTGGTTGGAGTATTATGACAGGAATTGCAATACTTAGACACAGGGCTATAACAGGGACTTGGGAAGATTACATAAAAAGATAAAAATTTTTGGCGTTGCATTATTAAGGGATGATTTACAGAAATAGACAAAAAAATTTTTTTCCTTTATCATCCCAAAATGGGACTACGCCCAGATAAGGTTTATTCTTTCAAATACTCCTCATATTGGACTTTCCATGCTTCAATTCGCTCTGCGTCCATTTTACATCTCAGAGCTAAAGTGCCAACTCCAGTGACTATGCCTAGAATTGGGTTAACCACAAAGCCTCCTGCACTTACACCCCAGAGTTTTAAAGTATTCATTCTATCTTTGCTAATTTCATCTTGTTTATGGACTCTGACCCAATCTTCATAACTGAGTTTAGACATTTCACCCTCCCTCGATATTATTAATACGTTATTTTTATAGTAAAAGAATCTAAACTACTATGTCAGTCCCAAAATAATCTAGTAATTTCCACTAATTTCAACTTACATTAGCCAAATATTTTTCTTTTTGGGACTGAAGTGCTAAGAAAGTTGTGTTTCAATAAGTTATAGTATGAAAATTTTATGGGGGGAAAATGAGTAAGCTACCTTATGATGAATGGTATGATGGTCAAGATCATAGCTCTTATATCCAAACCGTAGGTGTTTTTTGTGCTACTCAGCTAGGTATGACAGCTATTAATCCCGCACTTGGAGGGTACGCTTTATTTTTTAATATGTCATCTGCTTATAGTTATCACAAAAATTATCATGAAAACATGAGAAAGAAATATGAAAGATATTTGCAGAATTAGAGTATTTTGACTATTCCTTAGAATTTAAGGTGTATAGTTCTTTTGTACGTCTAATAATCAATTGATTATTAGACACTTTTTTAGAACTATCTAATAATACTAAGTATAGTTAACTTTTTGCTACTGATAGTTTTAAAAGTTATAAGGCGATGCTCTCGCACTTGCTGAAAGCAAGACCGCTTTTTTGGGAATAGTTAGATAAAATAAAAGAAGTCCCCTCGCTAAAACGAATGGGACATCTAAAAAACTAACTAACTTGAGAGTAACACAATGTCAGAAGAAAGATTAACCCAGATAGAACAAACGCTAATTTTATTAGAACAACGACTTAAAACCCTGGAAATGGATATAGAACCTGAAGGGAGAATTTCAGAAGGGTTTGAATATTTAGCCAACGATATAGAATCTTTTAGGGAGGAAACAAGGAAAAGATTAGCTAAATTAGAACATGGTCAAAGTCAAATCAAAGCAACTCTTGACATCATTATGAGGCACGTTACAGGAATGGGTCAATAATAACCTTTAAACTTTGCCAACTTATACAAAATTTAAACAGCGATCGCTCCATTTTCTTAAGTTTTTTGATAATTTCTTTATATTTCACTCTGCACCTATAGAAATTAAACTTTCTGTCCAAAGAATTGTTGTTTCACTAATAGGCTGTAATATAGGTGGTAGAGATTGATTTAAGTCTTGGTATGCTTCAATGATTGCTGACAAAGCATCAGAAACATTAGGCATAACTTCTTCTAAAGTATCAGCTTCTGTAATCAAATTAGGTAATAGAGGACAAGTAATAGTATAACCTCCTTCTGGCTGAGGTTCTAAAATTAATGGTAATTTATAAATGTTTTTCATCTTCAATATTGTTTATTCATAAGAATATCCTTTTAAGATAGCAAAAAAAATTATTGCTGTAAATGTTAGGTATGATTCCCTGATTTTGCTTAATATTAAATCCCATTGCCAAACTTCTCTTATTCATTAAATCAAACAATAAAAAGGAAGGGTTTAAACCTTCCTCACACCAAAAATTAATTAAATTGAACCAATAGGACTTTATCCCTTGCGCTTGCGGGTTAATGCACCGATTGAACCTACTGCTAATAAACCTAACAGGGTACCAGGTTCGGGGACAGAAGCAGAAATTTTCACAAAATGCTATGATTGATAATTAATTTATTTCCTTATATATGTCTGCCAAAGATATTTTTCACGATGCAGTAAAAAAAGGATTGCAAAAAGAGGGTTGGATTATTACTGATGACCCTTTAAGGATTCGTGTAGGTCGGGTGGATATGCAAATTGATCTCGGTGCAGAAAGAATAATTGCAGCCGAAAAAGAAGGGAAAAAAATTGCAGTAGAAATTAAAAGTTTTGTCGGAACATCAAATATTTCTGAATTTCATACAGCACTCGGTCAATTTCTTAATTATAGAGTCGCTTTGGAAACAAAACAACCTGAGCGTTTTCTCTATTTAGCGATTCCACAAGGGGTGTATCAAACATTTTTTAATTTACCCTTTGTGGAAATGATAATTGAGCGTTTTCAACTCAGTTTAATTATTTATGATCCTGAAAGTGAGGTAATTTTACAATGGAAAAAATAGCACAGTATCGCAATTATATTCAACAGCTATTAACCGAATATGCTCAAGGAAGTCCATCAGATGACGACATGGAAACAGAGCTTATTTTTGATACAGAACGAGATCATTATCAAGTTGTCTATACAGGTTGGCAAAATCGCCAATCAGTTTATGGTTGTGTCTTACATTTAGATATTAAAAATGGCAAAATTTGGATACAACATGATGGAACTGAAATCGGAATTGCTAATGAATTAGTTGAATTAGGTGTTCCTAAAGAGGATATTGTCTTAGGATTTCATGAACCTTTAGTGAGAAAATATACAGGTTTTGCAGTGGGTTAATCTCATAGCAGTAGAATGAAATCATTAGACAAAATTCGTCAACAGCTAACAAATGGAGAATTTGAACTAACTCGTCACGCCTTAAAACGATTAGTTGAGAGAAATATTAGTCGCCAAGAAATTCAAGAAACGGGCAACAATGCTGTTATAATCGAAGACTATCCCGATGATAAATATTCTCCCAGTTGTTTGATGTTAGGCTTAACGATTCAGCAAAGACCTTTACATTTACAGATTTCTCGAACTGATTCAGATAGCTTAACGATTATCACCCTTTATGAACCAAATGATCAAGAATGGATTAACTATCGTTGGAGGAAATTATGACAACCTGTTATGTTTGCGGTTCAACCCATTTTACGGAAACCTTGGTTGATGAAATGTTTAATATTAACGGACAATATGTTTTAGTAGAAGCCATTCCTGCTAAGATTTGCTCACAATGTGGTGAAGTTTTATTTAGTAGCGAAACGGCTGAAAAAGTTCGGTTAAAAGTTAATAGTCAGTCACCTAATAAAACAATTCCTGTGGATGTTTTTGCTTATTAAAACTTAAATCTGAATTTTATACAGCACTCGGTCAATTTCTTAATTATAGAGTCGCTTCGGAAACAAAAAAACCTGAGCGTTTTCTCTATTTAGCCATTCCACAAGGGGTGTATCAAACATTTTTTAATTTACCCTTTCAAAAATGAATCGTCAGGAGATAGAAGCCATGTTTAGTTTAAATGATTTAAGAGAAACTAAAGTCTATCAAGAAGCGTTAGAGGAGGGGATCGAACAGGGTATTGAACAGGGACGAATGCAAGAAAAATTAGAGTCTATTCCCCGTTTATTGGCATTAGGCTTAAGTCTAGAACAAACTGCCCAAGCTTTAGCCTTAAGGGTTGAACAAGTGCAACAAGTAATTGAGGAAAAAACTGAGTGAAAACAGACAGTATTTTCTATCGTATCTTTCAAACCTTCCCCCAAAGTTTCTTTGACTTATTAAATCTTCCCCCAGAAACCGTTAATTCTTATCAATTTTCTTCCGTAGAAGTCAAACAACTAGCTTTCCGTTTAGATGGGGTATTTATTCCTAATAAAATCAATCATCCCCTTTATTTTGTTGAGGTACAATTTCAAAAAGATGAACGGTTTTACTCCCGTTTTTTTAGTGAAATATTTCTCTATCTTCATCAAAGTGAATTAAGCAATAATTGGCAAGGGGTAGTGATTTATCCCAACCGTCAAATTGAAAGCCAAGAAATCAGCCGTTATACAGAATTATTGAAGACTGAGAGAGTCAGGCGTTTTTATCTCGATGAATTGAGTAAAATAGAATCAGTAGGCATTAAAACCCTGAAATTGATAGTTGAACCGGAAACTGAAGCCATTGAACAGGGAAGACAGTTAATTGAACAAGTCAGACAACAATTGACTGATGCTAGACAACAGCAAGAAATCCTACAATTGATAGAAACCATCCTTATCTATAAACTACCAAAAATGAATCGCCAGGAGATAGAAGCCATGTTTAGTTTAAATGATTTAAGAGAAACTAAAGTTTATCAAGAAGCTTTAGAGGAAGGACGAATGCAAGAAAAATTAGAGTCTATTCCTCGTTTATTGGCATTAGGCTTAAGTGTAGAACAAATTGCCCAAGCTTTAGCCTTAAGGGTTGAACAAGTGCAACAAGTAATTGAGGAAAAAACTGAGTGAAAACAGACAGTATTT
>JASJDN010000003.1 GCA_030065205.1 Crocosphaera sp. | reverse complement strand
CAGTTGGTGGCAGTATTCGGAGAGAAAACCCGTAAGGTGGGATTACGTCGAAAAAATAAGACCCCTGCCAACAAAAAACACAAATTTGTGATAGGCGTTAGGAACTAGCGTCTTTAGACGTGGATAAGCAACCTCTATCTTGCAGGCTTTTCCGACTTGTTTGGTAAGTGGCTTAGTTGAAACGTTAGAAACCTCGCACAAAGCAAAGCGTCGTGCGTAGGTAGTTCATGTAAATCTATTTTAATCGTTGCTGCGTTAACTCCCCTGCTAACTCGATAGCTGCTTTAAGACTACTTTCCCTAGCAATACCTTTACTCGCAATATCGAAGGCCGTACCATGATCAGGGGAAGTCCGAATAAAGGGTAAGCCAATCGTGGTATTAATCGCTTGATCAAAAGCCATTAATTTGACCGGAATTAACCCTTGATCGTGATATAGTGCTAAATAAGCATCGGCTGGCTGATTCATCCGTAATGTGGTCTGATCTCTAGAAGGATCGCCTGTTTGACTCACGTTCAAAGGATTTCCATACCAAGCTTTGGCCGGGTTCACCCACATGGTATCGGGGGGAATTAAGCCGATTAATTCTACTTGCGGATATTGTTTTTTTGCCGTCTCTAACCAAGGCAATAACCAGTCCTTTTCTTCTGTTCCTAATTGCCCGTTTTCTCCACTATGGGGGTTTAATCCTGAGATGACAATTTTAGGATGTTCAATGGCAAAATCTTGCTGTAAACAGTTAATTAATAACTCCAATTTTAGGGACATTAATTGGGGAGTTAACGTCTGAGAAACTTGATTTAAGGGGATGTGAGTGGTCGCTAATAAGGTTCTCAACGTCCAACCCGTATAAGGCGATCGCCCCACAAATAACATCCCATATCGATCAATTTGGGCTTTTTTTGCTAATACCTCCGTTTGTCCTGGATAATCATACCCTGCCGCTTTCCAACAAGACTTGGCAATAGGGGCCGTAACGATTCCGTGGAATTTTCCCTCAAGGGTATGGGCGATCGCTGTCTCAAGATAAGTAAAACTCGCTTTTCCACTGACAGCATTACCCTGTCCTGGGATAATTTGCCTAAGGGTGTTAGCATCCAAGGGTATATCAATCATCGATAAAGCCTCTGGATCGGCTAGGGGTTGTCCCTGTGAGTATAATTTCTGATAAGTTTGACTCAGAAGCGATCGCGTTCCGATGACGGTGAGATCGCAAGTTTCGGTAAGATTCCCGTCCGCTAATGCTTTGAGGATAATTTCTGGTCCAATACTGGCGGGATCTCCCATGGTTAAGGCTAAATGAGGACGTTGACGTTGTGGAGAGTCAGAGGATGGCATCTTGTGATTTTACCTTGATGTTTTACAATATTGATAGGATCATGGCTTGCTTTTAGCTAAAATTGATCAGCCTTTACCGTAATGGTAACTTCAATGATAAGCTAAAACTGTCACGCAATTATTAATACTTATCTATTCAATTAGGAGAACGAAAATGACTGCTGAAAGTATGATGTTTAACGGGGCTGTTACCTTAATGGTTTTAGTTCTTTTTGGTTTAGCTTGGGGCTTTCTCATTCTCAAAATTCAAGGGGGCGAAGCTGAATAAGCTATGAACTTCTGGAGGAAATTGAGTTTTATTTTTCAATTTCTTCCTTGATTTTGATCTGTATTGTGAAGCAACTATCAAAAACTTTAATTATGAGTGATGTGACTCCTTCCATTGAATTCTTTGTTGGTATATCTGAAGAGTTAAGTAATGTGAGTTTAAGACGAAGTAAACAAACAGGAATACGTAATGTCCTGATGATTTTTGAGAATTTAAAGTCTCTAGAACGGTTTAGAAGTTATACAACCCAAACCTACGGAGATTTACGCTTAATTGATTCTGAAGGAGAAATTAGTGTTACACCTTCTTCCTTAAAGATTATTTGGGGAGGAGATGAAGGGGATGAATTAAAAGAAGTTCGATGTGGATTTGATATTGAAAAAGATGAGCATTGGGATCGGTTTATGCGTTTCATGGAACGTTATGCAGAAGCAAATGGTATGGCTTATCAAGACAGTAAATAATTAATTATTGAATTTAAACAACAGTAAATTATGACAGCTTCTGGAACAAAAGAAACCGACGAGCAAAACAATTCATCCCCAGATATTATCTCTAAAAATGAAAAATCATGGAGTTTTTGGACAGTTTTTAGTTCAACCTTTTTAACGATTTTTGTAGCCGAAATGGGAGATAAAACCCAATTAGCAACCCTCTTAATTAGCGCAGAATCCCAGTCTCCTTGGGTTGTGTTTGCCGGGGCAGCAGTGGCTTTAATTGCTACCAGCTTATTAGGGGTTTTAATTGGTTATTGGTTAGCCCGTCGTTTACCTCCAAAAACGTTAGATATTGCGGTAGCTTTGTTATTATTGATTATTACAGGGTTATTGGTAGGGGATGTGTTAAATAGTTAAAAGGAATCAATGATGGATTGGCAATTATTTGGATTAAGTTTTATTACTGTTTTTTTAGCAGAAATTGGTGATAAAAGTCAATTGGCAGCAATCGCGTTGGGGGGAAGTTCTAAGTCACCTCGTGCGGTCTTTTTTGGTTCAATTACCGCCTTGATTTTAGCTAGTTTCCTGGGCGTGATTGCTGGAGGAACGGTTGCTCAATTTTTACCGACTAAGGTATTAAAAGCGATGGCAGCCATAGGCTTTGCAATGATGGCGTTACGTCTATTATGGCCAGAATTTAAGGAAGATTAAAAGGTGTGAAGATTAGTTGATGTAGCGACAAAGGTTTGTTGTGTTTTGTGTTCTTGACTAGACCGTAACGCTTGGTAAAACATTGCACCACCCAAGCTAATCATTAAGCCACCCAAGAGAATAGAAAAGTAGCCAGATAACACTAACATAGAAATGCTACAGGACGGTAGAACTTGAGTCAGACTTTTGGTACAGATAGTGGACAAAATAGTAGATTTAGACATCTGTTTAACACGAACATACGATTATTTTAGACACAACATCTATGTATTATCTAGAATAAATCTAATTTTTTTTTCTGACTGTAAGCGAAATCACAGGTTTAGTGAGATTTCTGATCACCTCCAAGGAATGATCAATATAATTTATGTTAAATTACTCAAAGATGTTAGAAAACTTAACAAAAAGATGATAGTTAAAGCTGCGATCGCAGGGTAAATTCATAATCTCCCCCAGGTTCCAATTGATAGTCAGAGCGTTCTAGAAAGCGTCCCAAGGGTTCATAAATTAAGGCACGACCTAAGGACGGCTGTACTGATAATTGTCCTTGGCGAAAATGCCATCGAAACCGCCATTGATATTCTGCGGCCCTGACTTCGCCTTCCATTTGTCCTTGCGGCCAAGACTGTTGAGTAATACGGACATAGGCAGTGGTTTTGGGTAAATTATTAGAACTCACAGTGGCATTGATCCTTTATGTCTCTAATTGTTTACGATAGCAAATCTCTTTTATATTGTCAGTAGAATATTGAGGACAATCCATAGACATTCCTAGAATATAGTTGAATAGGTAACATAAAAAGGTTAATACTTTTCTAAATAAAAATAAAATAATCTTTGATCAATTTTTACTTGAAACTTAGTGGACTGCTTTGCCGTCGATGACCATAAGATGGTTAGAGGAAAAAAGTGATGAGGAAAAAATTTGTTTTATTAGCTTTAACACTATTATTAACGGCTACATCTCAAAGTTTAACTTGGGCTGGAGAGATCCTAGAAAAAATCAAACAAACAGGAGTTATTACTGCAGGAACTCGTAAAGATGCCATTCCTTTTGCTTACATTAATGAAAAGGGAGAATGGGTCGGTTATTCTATTGATGTCTTAGAGATTATTCGTCAGGACATAGAAAAGAAACTAGGCAAACCTATTAAACTAAAATTAGTAGAAGTTACCCCACAAAATCGCTTCGATAAGGTTAAAAATAAAGAAATTGATATTGAGTGTGCATCTTCTACTTTTACTTGGGAACGGGATGAAATTGTGGATTTTTCAGTGAGTTACTTTGCTAGTGGTACAAAAATTTTTAGAAAAAAAGGCAGCAATTTAGGTACTATTGATTCTTTAGCTGGTCGTAGAATTGGAGTAATTCCGAATACAACCAATGAACAAGCTATAAAAATTCAACAGCCGGCAGCAATTCTTATTCCTATTAAAGATAGAACAGAAGGATTACGAAAACTCAGAAATGGGGAAATTGAAGCTATTGCAGGAGATGGGATTGTTTTACAGGGATTAAGATTAGAAACAGAGAATGGTGATCAGTTTGAAGTCGTTCCAGAGTTTCCTTATATGTATGAAGCGTATGCTTGTATGATTCCTGAAGATGAGTCAGCTTGGCGAGGAATGGTCAATTATAGTTTAGTTAAGTTTATGGAAGGAATTATTAGTGATCAACCTCAACAGGTAGAAATATATGAAAAGTGGTTCGGAGAAGAAACAGGGGTAACCCCTTATTCGAGAGAAGCAATTAATGATTATTTTCAAGGAATTGTTGATGGTTATGAATGGATTCCTTTAATTACCTATTAGTTGATGTATTGGGAAACTCCTAAAAGACTCGACAAATAAATCCGAAACTACTCTCTAGATTGCAAAAAAAATATTAAGAATTATCGAGAAAACCAGAATCTTACTACTAGAATGAAATCAGTCACCGCGCTTAAGCTTTACCCTTTATCTTTTAAGGAGAAATCATGGCACCATCTCGTCAAGAACAATACTTTAACTTAATCGATCAATTAATGCGTTGTCCCAATGGAGAGGAACCCAAGGTATTAACTGCTAACAGTGAATTATTAGATCAGGGTTTTATTGAATCTTTGGTACAAGTTTCTACCATGATGGCCCACGAAAATAATCCCGATGGAGCTAAATTTCTAATCCATGTTGCTCGTCAATTAGCTAAAGAATTAGGTCTATATCCTGAAGCTCCTGCTAATAGTTAAAATAGTCTTAATACTCTAAAAAGTTATGAAACTGTGTTCTTGATCAACTATTGATCAAGAACGAGATGTTGATCAAATAAATATAAAATTTTGTGCAACAATTTTTATTTGAAATGCAATATCATATAAATTATGTTAAAAAATATTTTATCAATTTTTCTAAAAGAAAACTGTCCTCTGTGTGAAAGAACAACCCATCAAGAAATTTGTGATTATTGTCAAAAACAATTAAAAAGTTGTCAATTAAAAAAGCCTCAACGATTTTGGCAAGGAGACTTACCCTTATTTGTTTGGGGAGTGTACGATGGTAAATTAAAACGAGCGATCGCAGCTTTAAAATATGATAAACAGTCCCAAATTGGAGAGATTTTAGGGGTTTGGCTGGCAGAAACCTGGCAAAACCATTCTTTAATTAATCGGAAAATATCTCCTTTGATTATCCCTATTCCTATCCATGAGAGTAAGCAAAAAATAAGAGGGTTTAATCAATCAGAAATCATAGCAAAAGGATTTTGCCAAGTGACAAAATATCCTTTAAATAGTCAGGGTTTGATCAGAATACGTCAGACAAAAGCTATGTTTAGTCTAACTTTTGAAGAAAAACAAAAAAATATTCAAGGGTCCTTTAAATTAGGAAAATCTCTACAAAATTATTCCTTATCTAAACCTGTTTTATTAGTTGATGATATTTATACCACAGGAACAACTGTTAAAGAAGCTGCCAGAATTTTACGAAATCAAGGAATTAAGGTTATAGGGGTGCTTGCAGTTTCTACTCCACGTCATTTATAATAAGAAAATAAATAAATTAGTCTAATTAAAACCCCATGATTAAATTTAATAACTTATCTATTACTGTATTAATAGGAAGTATTTTCTTTTTAGCTAATATTACTTTAAACCTTGCTGATAGTTTCAGTCAAGAAGTCCCAGAAACTCCCCAAGATAATGTTTCTGAGGAGTCAGAAGAAGAACCATCTTTGACTGCTGTGGACTGGTATAATAAAGGAGTTGATGAGATCGAAGCAGGAAACTATCAAGCAGCAATTGACGCTTTTAGCGAATCCATTCAACTCGATGAAACTGATGCAGATGCGTATTACAATAGAGGCTATTCTTATTTAGTTCTCGAGCAATTTGAATCGGCTATTGATGACTATAATCAAGCCATAGAATTAAGACCTGATTTTGCCTATGCTTATGGTAATCGCTGTTATGCTTACTATCAACTCAAAAATCATGAACAGGCGATTAAAGATTGTTCTGAAGCTATTAAACTAGAATCTAATTACCCAGACTTTTATATTTATTTAGGGAATGCCAAAGATGATTTACAAATGCACCAAGCAGCCATCTTAGATTATAATCAAGCCATTGCCCTCAACGAGAATAATCCTAAAGCATATTACAATCGTGCCTTAGCTTATAATCGTATCGGCAAATCTTTACAAGCAGTTGAAGACTATGACAAAGCCCTTCAATTGAATCCCAATTTTGCCGAAGCTTATCATAACCGAGGGGTAACTCGATTTAAACTAGAGGAAAGAGAAACAGCGATCGCAGATTTAAAAAAAGCAGCAGAATTATTTCAAGCACAAGGTAATAGCAAAAATGCTGAACACAGTCTTGAAACCCTGGAAAAATTACAACAACAAAGTTCTCTTTAACTAGGGCTGTTAATTTCAACACCTCAATCCCTACTACTATCCTAAATTATACCATAGTTTCAATCTATGGCTTTTACTGACAACATAAGCAGAATTGTTAACTGTTTGAACCCAATTGCACTATACTTATAGTAACTCAATAGGGTAATTACATAGTTAAGAATACATAATGTTTGAGGGTAAATAAAGCACTTAATTTAAAGTTATTAAAAAGTCAGTGATCATGATCACTACTATCAAGAGATTATGATCACAATCTTTTAGGTATTTCTCAGTTACACTAATCACAATAGATTCTCAAAACGATCACCAATCCATCAAGGATATTGGGTATTAAGTTGAGAGATGATTCTACTTATAGAACTTTTTCATATCTAGTGATTAACATCCATACCGATCAAGGAATTTGGGGGATAATACAAAGTAACAAGGAGAAAAACTATGATTACAGTTACCCACTTACAAAAAGATTTTGAGAATTTAGCTAGAGAGGAAAGCCTATTTGAAGATTATTTCAAATACTTTAAAAATAAGCCTGATACTTATTTGGATAAACTAGAAGAATTACTTCTACAAGATTCTAGTACCTTGATAAAAATTTGTCGTAATATTCCTGAAAATATTAGTTATTTTTTAAACCGAGTTTGTTGTTATTTTATCAATAATTTAGGATTAGATAGAAGATTTAGACATGATCTTTATGGCTCTTTAAATCGTCTAATTGATATTTTAGAAAATGCAGCCGAAAAACCCACTATTTATCCCTCATTAGAACCATTTTTTGTTCAGAAAAAGCAAGTAGACGATGATCCTGATACCCCAACAGCTTTTGAGAGATTAAAGATAACTGTTGATAAATATAAGAAGTTAGAAACGGAGGAAGATGAACCAGCTTGGAAGCGTAAAAAACGCTTAGGTCAACGATTAATTCGTTATCCTCATCTTTATAGTTTTTATTTAGGAGCTTCAGAAAATACCAGTTTTGGACAAACGACCCAAGTTAGACAAGATCAATATGTAAATAACTATTCTGTTAATTTACATCGCTATCTTCGTCAAGAAAGTATGAAAGATAATAATCAAGATTTAGCGGGAGCATTTGCATCGAGAACAGTGGGAAAAGACTGGGAAAATCCGACTCAACTTTCTAAAGAGTCTTTATATCACTCTATTTGTTATCATAAAGCAACAGAAAAGAAATTTAAAGAGAGAGCCTTAATGGTATCTAGTTATTATGAAAAGGCATCTCTATTAGAATGTAAAATGATGCTTTATAAAGTGATCACCACTTTGTTCCCCCCCGATTATCAACAAGCATTTGTTACTCAAAAACTTCTGGCCAGCTTAGGCGGTGAAGAATCAAGTTATAATAATACGAAAGCAGATTTAGCTTTAATTAAGATTGCCATTGATTACTGTTTTAAATTATTGATTATTGATGATGAAAAGAATCATTTTTTCTTCATTGATATGTTGAGTAACATGGGAAGCAAAAAAACTTTAAATGTTCTCTTGCAACTCATTCATTGTTATCCCATTGATCCCAATACTCATGATAAGCGAGATAAAAAACAAAGAATGCTTCTTGCTTTAGAAAAACGACTCGCTATTTTATTTAAGAATTATGAAGATTTTGACGAAAGTGAAATGCAGTGGTTAATTAACTTTCTTGAACATTTTCATGTGGCGACTGCCTTGCAGTTTGATGGCTTAGACTTGTCAGGGATCAAAATTCCTAAAGATGTAATCAAGGCCAAGACGGCAAAAGCAGCATAAAGTCATTAATATCCCTTTTCTGTCTTAGATAAACTATAATCCATTGTTCTAACTGCTTCGTGTTCCCTAAAATTTAAAAATTTGTACCTCGCTTTTCATAATAATTTCTAATCATTATTGGGGTCATTGGTAATTGTGTCTTCTACCGATGACTTTCTTTGTTTAGCAGAAGGGGATGGATGAGATTGATTAATTTTAGCCAGTTGACGTTGAACGGATGACGTTTCTGGTGACAGATGAATTTGAATCGTCGGACCAGAACTCGCTAAACGAATAATCATGCCGTCTATGGCCTGTTTTTGACTAATTAATTTACCATCGATATAAGTCCCATTGGTTCCCAAGTTCACCACTTGCCAGTGGTTTTGTTCGTAGCGAATTTCTAAATGATGACGAGAAACGACAGCACTGTAAAGAACTACCTCATTATCCGTAGAACGACCAATACGAATGGTCGCTGTTGTCTCAAATGTCCAACTTTGGATAGGTGTGGTTTTGGTCGGATGAAGTAAAGTTAGAGTAATCACCGAAATTCTAGCTTATAGAGGGCGTTTCGTAACTGAGTGTTGATTTGATGCCTCACAAAAAAGCATGACACAGTGTTGAAACTTATTCCTATCATAAATCTTTGTTCAGACCATACAATAAATTCTTAGGAAAAATTGAGTGATTAGTGACCACTGATTATTCATCAACGACACTCATCGATCAAGGAGTGACATCATCCCACGTTAACTGCTAGGCAGTATAGCGTGGGCTTCCCAACTTACGATGGGATATTTCTGCTCTTCTCTTTTCTAATTCTTCTGCTTTCCAGGGTGATTCCGTTAAATAAATGACAATTCAAATAAAAACCGCTATGAGTCAAAGAGGAACTGTTATACTTAGCGATACCTTGTAGAAGGATGGGGTATTCTGCCCGACATTAGGATAAATAAACTTACGAAATAGTCAGATTAACCGCTAACCGTTACTATTATCCTGGTACTGATAACTAGCTATTTTTAACAACAATGACCTTTCGAGAAGAATTTGAACTGCTACTACGGGCCTGTTACCCTTTAATTTATATTCCTACCACCGAAGAAGAAAGACTAGAAAATGCGATCGCTCAATGCGCCCAAACCCTACAAAACCGAACGGTATATATTTGGGACTTTGTAGACGGTTATCAAGATAATCCCAATAACGAAGGCGTAGGTAGACGTAACCCTCTCCAGGCGTTAGAATTTGTCGAGAAATTACCCAATAATATCGGCGGAGTCTTTATTTTACGAGACTTTCAACGCTTCCTAGAAGATGTATCTATTTCCCGAAAACTGAGAAACCTAGCCCGTAGTTTAAAATCCCAACCCAAAAATATCATTATCATTGCCCCACAAGTCCAAATTCCTGACGAATTAACCGAAGTCCTCACTGTACTTGACTTTTCCCTTCCTACTGCTACAGAAATTAAAAGCGAAATACAACGACTTCTAGGAGCCACAGGGCAACCCTTATCTGATACTTTAGTAGATGAATTAGTAAGGGCAGCACAAGGACTGTCTTTAGAAAGAATACGCCGTGTTTTGACCCGTTGTATCGCCAGTCATGGCCGTATTGAACCCGAAGACGTAGAACTGATTTTAGAAGAAAAACGTCAATCGATTCGTCAAACCCAAATTTTAGACTTTTATCCCGCCACCGAACAAATTTCCGATATTGGGGGGTTAGACAACCTCAAAGACTGGTTATTGCGGCGAGGTGGGGCGTTTAGTGAAAAAGCGAGGTCTTACGGCTTACCTCACCCTCGTGGGCTGTTATTAGTGGGTATTCAAGGGACAGGAAAATCGCTGACTGCCAAAGCTATCTCTCACCATTGGCATTTACCCTTACTCCGTCTAGATGTGGGGCGACTGTTTGGGGGGTTAGTGGGAGAGTCCGAGTCTCGCACCCGTCAGATGACCAGTTTAGCAGAAGCGTTGGCTCCTTGTGTATTATGGATCGATGAAATTGATAAAGCGTTCGCCGGGGTAGAAGGAAAAGGAGACGGAGGCACCACTAGCCGTGTGTTTGGGACGTTTATCACCTGGTTAGCGGAAAAAAAATCCCCCGTGTTTGTGGTGGCCACCGCCAACAATATCAAAGCCTTACCCCCAGAAATGTTACGGAAAGGCCGCTTTGACGAAATTTTCTTTGTGGGTTTACCCAGTCAAGGGGAACGAGAAGCGATTTTTAACGTCCACTTATCTAGACTGCGACCCCATAATCTGAAGAGTTACGATATCAAGCGACTTGCTTATGAAACTCCAGATTTTTCGGGGGCAGAAATTGAACAAACCTTAATTGAGGCCATGCACATCGGGTTCAGTCAAAACCGTGACTTTACCATTGATGATATCTTACAAGCAGCAAGCCAAATTATCCCCTTGGCTCGAACAGCCCAAGAAGAAATTGAATTTTTGCAACAATGGGCTGCAGCCGGAAAAGCTCGGTTAGCTTCTCGTCAAATTGGGTTGAATTCTCTGACTCCTTAAGCCCCATTTCTCAGAAGATTACGGTTGATGACTAAAGGCTAAAGAATGACGTAACGTGAGAGTCAAGGGGAAGATTAAAAGAAAAGCTAATAATACCAAATCCGTTTCTTAAACCCATCTTATCTTTTAGAAGAGGCAGAGGGCAGGAGGCAGGAGGGTTCCAGGCGTTAACCCATCAAGTTTTTAAGGGGGGTATCTCAAGCGGATTTAGTATAATTCAAATTCAGTGGGAACAGTGGCTAAGTTACCCCGATCAAGGTTAATATGCAACCTTAAGTTATCTCATATCCTGTTATCGTTATGAATCGTTTATCTGGCGTTTTTCAATTTTTATTAGGATTTTTCCTCGGTATCTTTCTTTTAGTAGGGGGAACGGCTTCGTTAGCCTATGTGGTTTTTTCTCGCATGAATGCTAATCCCGAAAAACCGACTTTTGCTGAAGAAAACTCACCAGAAACCACCGCTAAAGCTGACAGTCAACCGATGGCTAAGGAAGAAACCAAAACCCAACCGGTTGAAGAGGTGGTGGCCACAGAACCTGTTATGGAAGAAGAGGACACCGATGAAAACCTTCCCGACGGAGCTTATCGGGCCAAAGTCACCTGGTCAACCGGTTTGAGTTTGCGATCGCAACCTGACTCAGATGCCGAAAGAATTGGCGGTGTTGAGTACAATTCTGAACTGATTGTACTACAAACCAGTACCGATGGTGGTTGGCAGCAAGTTCGTCTCCCAGGTAGTCAAAGCGAGGGGTGGGTTAAGGCCGGTAATGTGGCGAAAGTAGAAGAATAAAACAAAAAAAGGGGGAACTTTTTCCCCTTTTGTTTCTAAATCAATACTAAGCCAAAAAGCTATCTGGATGATTAATTAGCGATAACCACCGGTACAATAAATCTGCTCAGGAACTTCCATAGCAGGTTCTGTGGTGCCAGCAATATCGACAAACGCAGTTGGTGGACCATAGGGAACGTCAGCAAATGCAATTTGATAAGCCCCATTACCATATATCTCTGGAGCGTATTCACAATACCACTCTCCAGGTCCAGGAGCATGATCTTTGGTGATAACTTCTAACATATAGCATCCATCTTCAGGAAGATAAGAGGGACCCCCTGGACTTTGCCATTCTCCACCAGCACCATCGCCATAGTAGTTATTAGCCCACTCATATCCCTCTCCTGTTTGTTCAGAGAAGAAAATAACACCGGTTTCTTGGGGGGAAGTCATGAAAACGCTTATAGGGGTACCGGCAGGCGCACAAAAACGAACATCAGCAGAAGCCTTTTCCGGTGCAGTGATCAACAGAGTCACAGCAGCCAATGCTACCACTAAAATTTTAGCAAGTAATTGCTTGAAATTCATTAACAAGAACCTCAAATATTGTATATGTCCAGAGTGTTTCCTAGACAATAATTAAGATTATCAGGTAGCATCCAACCAAGAACAAATCTGAATAAAAACGATATAAATCTATAATTTTCTTCATTAACTTAATGTTAACGATAATTTAAGCTAAAAAGTAATATAACCTGAGTTCGGGGTTAGGGGTTCGGAGTTATGAGTTAAAACATTATTGACGACATAATAAGTGTTTCAGACAACGATAGAATTAGCCTTTAAGCTTATGCCGAACTCACGTTAACTAAGAATTTGTCTAACTGTCCTTAATTCAGTAAATAATCTATTTCTGAGTAACGAGAAGTTTCTCCTTGTTGTCTCAATAATTGCTTAGCTTTTTTGAGATCAGCGATCGCTTCTGCGCGATTTCCCAATTTTAAATAGACTTCAGCCCTTTTTATGTAAAGATCGGGAATCGTTGAATTGAGGGTTAACGCTTGAGTGAAATCCGCAATAGAAGCCTGATAGTTGTTAATTTTAGCGTAGGCAATGCCCCGATTATAATAAGCTTCGACTTCATTGGGATTAAACTGTAAAATTTCCGTAAAAAGAATGATCGCCCCTTGATAATCTCCTTGAATTCCTTTCTCCATTCCTTGAATTAACAAGTCATTCAGATACGGATCAGAAATATAAGTTTGGGCAATTCTCTGGGAATTTGCCATTAAACTATCATTAAGAGACTGACTCAAAACCAGATGAGGAAAAGCGAGCAAAACTATAAATAAGAGATAAATTTTTGACAATAAACGCACGGGTTATTCCTTAATTATTAATGACTCAACTATTGATACAGTGTCATAATAAACAAAATAAGATAAGATTTCCATTAAACAAAACTTTTAACCTTATCTATGACTGACATCTCATTGATAAAACGATTTCGCTGGTTAGGTTTAATTGTCATAACAACCTTACTGGTCTTGATTTTTCGTTTACCGGCGGTTGCTCAAACCCCAAAACATTACACTGAGTTAGAATTTCCCCCGTTACCCGAAATTTCCCTTCCCGAATATGAACGCTACGAACTCAACAACGGGATGGTTATTTATTTAATGGAAGACCATCAATTACCGTTAGTCAAAGGTAATGCGTTAATCAAAACCGGATCACGACTCGAACCCCTTGAAAAAGTCGGCCTCGCTGGAATGACAGGAACCTTAATGCGTTTAGGCGGAACCCAACAACATTCTGCTAACGATATTAACGAACGTCTCGAACAAAAGGCCGCTAGAGTAGAAGTCAGCATCGGCAAAAGTTCTGGTAGTGCGGGGTTTAATACCCTTACCGAAGACCTAGAAACGGTTTTCACCCTCTTTAGTGAAATTTTACAAGAACCTGCCTTCACGCCTCAACTCCTAACCTTAATCAAAACCCAACAACAGGGTCAAATTGCCCGTCGTAACGATGATCCGGGGGATATTGCCAGTCGGGAATTAAGCAAACTCATCTATGGGGAAGACAGTCCCTATGCTCGCACCACCGAGTATGAAACCATCGATAATATTACCCGTGATGATATTGTTGCCTTTTATCAAAAATATGTACGGCCCGACAACATCATTTTAGGGGTTGTGGGGGATTTTGAGCCAAAAGCAATGAAATCCTTAATCGACGATACATTAGGTAATTGGCAACCCGATACCCCAGAACCAGAGATAAACGTCCCTTCAGCCACACAAAAACAAAGCCAGGGAGTCTTTTTCGTTAATCAACCTCAATTAAATCAAAGTAATGTGTTATTAGGTCATTTAGGGGGCAAATTCAACAGTCCTGATTATCCGGCTTTGGCAGTGGTTAATGGTTTATTGAATGGGTTTGGAGGTCGTTTATACAATAATTTGCGATCGCGTCAAGGGTTGGCTTACAGTGTTTATGGTTATTGGAGTGCTGGTTACGATTATCCGGGGGTATTTATTGCCGGGGGACAAACCGCCTCTCAAACGACAGTACAGTTTATTGCTTCTTTACTTGAAGAAATCAAACGCATACAAACAACCCCTATTGCATCGGATGAATTAGACTATGCTAAAGAGTCGATTTTAAACTCTTTTGTCTTTAAATTTGAGAACCCGGGTCAAACCTTATCCCGTCTTATGAGTTATGAGTATTATGGGTATCCTCAAGACTTTATTTTTGACTATCAAAAAGGGGTCAAAGCAACCACAATTGAGGAGGTACAACGGGTGGCTCAACAATACCTTAAACCAGAAAATATTGTCACTTTAGTAGTGGGGAATGAACAAGAAATAACCCCCCCTTTATCTCAGTTAGGCCAAACAGTTCAACCCATTGATATCACTATTCCTGGAGAGGCTAAAAGTTAAATCCCACATTCCGCACATCTTTCGTCCCAAAAAAGATTATGACTTGGAACCCCGCTAGACCTCGGTGGGCAAACAAATGAACTCATAACGGGGTTGCAAGACATAATCTCAATCTGACAAGATAAAAGCGTGAGGTTTAACTCGTTTTCAATGGGAATAAACAGTTTTCAATCA
This sequence comes from Crocosphaera sp., assembly GCA_030065205.1. GTDB lineage: Bacteria > Cyanobacteriota > Cyanobacteriia > Cyanobacteriales > Microcystaceae > Crocosphaera. Next base: position 89,127 of record JASJDN010000003.1, on the reverse strand, counting down.
GATTACTCTTTAACGAGTTGGTTAATGAATTAACCTAACATCAGTTATAATTAATGAAAGTTTAACCCATAGGATAAATGTACCTATGGGTTCCTTATTTAACTACAAAGTTCAGTACAGGGAACGCTATAATGTCTGAGAATGCAAGAAGTCGCGTTGTAACCGAAGGAAGTCAACGCACCCCCAACCGTGCCATGTTGAGGGCTGTCGGCTTCGGAGACGATGATTTTGCCAAGCCCATCGTTGGGGTCGCTAATGGCTTTAGTACCATCACCCCTTGTAACATGGGGATCAACGACTTAGCCAAACGCGCCGAAGCAGGAATCAAAGATGCGGGTGGTATGCCTCAACTCTTCGGTACCATTACCGTCAGCGATGGAATTTCTATGGGTACAGAAGGCATGAAATACTCCCTCGTATCACGGGATGTCATTGCTGACTCCATCGAAACCGCTTGTAACGGTCAAAGCATGGACGGAGTTATCGCCATTGGGGGATGTGATAAAAATATGCCAGGGGCGATGATAGCCATGGCCAGAATGAATATCCCTGCTATTTTCGTCTATGGGGGAACCATTAAACCCGGTCACTACAATGGGGAGGATTTAACAGTGGTCAGCGCCTTTGAAGCGGTTGGCCAACATAGTGCAGGCAAGATAGATGATAGCACACTATTAGCCATTGAGCGCAACGCTTGTCCGGGGGCTGGGTCTTGTGGGGGAATGTTTACCGCAAATACCATGTCTTCGGCGTTTGAAGTAATGGGAATGAGTTTGCCTTATTCTTCCACCATGGCTGCAGAAGACGCAGAAAAAGCAGATAGTACGGAAAAGTCAGCTTTTGCCTTAGTTAATGCCATCCGTAACCAGATTTTACCCAGTCAAATTTTAACCCGAAAAGCCTTTGAAAATGCCATTTCTGTCATCATGGCTGTGGGGGGTTCGACTAATGCTGTTTTACATCTTTTAGCTATTGCTAATACCATCGGCGTTGACCTCACCTTAGACGATTTTGAAACCATTCGTCAACGGGTTCCCGTATTATGTGATTTGAAACCATCGGGACGCTATGTTACCGTTAATTTGCATCAAGCGGGGGGCATTCCGCAAGTGATGAAAATGTTATTAAATCATAGGTTATTACATGGGGATGCGTTAACCATTTCAGGTCAAACCGTAGCCGAAATTTTAGCCGATGTTCCTGATGAACCTCCTATGAATCAAGATGTGATTCGTCCCTGGAGTAACCCTGTGTATAAAGAGGGACATTTAGCCATCTTAAAAGGAAATTTAGCATCTGAAGGATCAGTGGCCAAAATTAGTGGGGTTAAAAATCCTCAAATGACCGGTCCGGCAAGGGTTTTTGAGTCAGAAGAAGAATGTTTAGAGGCTATTTTAGCGGGAAAAATTAACGCAGGAGATGTCATAATTGTCCGATATGAAGGTCCTAAAGGTGGGCCAGGAATGAGAGAAATGTTAGCACCAACGTCGGCAATTATTGGGGCTGGTTTAGGGGATTCTGTGGGCTTAATTACCGATGGTCGTTTCTCTGGTGGAACCTATGGGTTAGTCGTAGGTCATGTTGCCCCAGAAGCTTATGTCGGAGGAACCATTGGCTTAGTAAAAGAAGGGGATAGTATTACCATTGATGCCAAAGAAAAGTTATTACAAGTGAACGTTTCTGAGGAAGAATTAGCCCAACGTCGGGCAAATTGGCAAGCCCCTGAACCTCGTTATAAAAGAGGAGTATTAGGGAAGTATGCCAAGTTAGTTTCTTCCAGTAGTTTAGGGGCGGTTACTGACTTAAATTTATTTTAAAGTTTTGGTGGGCATTGCCCACCCTACTTTTTTATCTATTAACCCTTAAAATCTATTCCTACAGCTTCAGAAATATGAGATAACTTATACTTGTCCAACTTCTTAATTAACCCTTGATTGATATTAGGAATACACCAAGGACCTTGATAAATCCAACCCGTATATAATTGTAATAAACTTGCCCCTGCTGTAATTTTTTCCCAAGCATCTTCTGCTGTAAAAATACCACCTACCCCAATAATTGGTAAGGTTCCTTGGGTTTGTTCATAAATAAAACGAATCACGTCCGTTGACCGTTTACGAATCGGTTGGCCGCTAATTCCCCCCGCTTCTTCTTGAATAGGATGGCCTGTTTTGTGAAGAATTTTTGTTTGTAATCCTTCCCGTTTGATGGTGGTATTAGTAGCAATAATACCAGCTAATTCGTAAGTTTTGGCTAACTTAATAATTAACTTAATTGCCTCCCAATTTAAGTCAGGAGAAATCTTGACTAATAGGGGTTTTTTCCGTTGATTAATCGATTGTAATTCGTCTAAAATAGCATTAAGCTGTTCCCCTTCTTGTAGCGATCGCAGTCCAGGCGTATTAGGAGAACTGACATTAACCACAAAATAATCTGCAACATTTTCAAGATAACGAAAACTACCCACATAGTCCATAGCTGCTTTATCTAAAGGGGTGATTTTCGACTTACATAAATTAATACCGATGGGAACTTGACGGGGTTGCCGTTGCCAAGTGTCTCGAAGGGTTTGGGCAACCTGTTGCGCCCCCTGATTATTCGCCCCTAAGCGGTTTAAAGCCCCTTGATCCTGGGGTAAACGGAATAAACGCGGTTTTGGGTTCCCAGGTTGCGGGTGAAGGGTTACAGCCCCAATTTCAGCCAATCCAAAGCCCAAATGACCCCAGATACCAGCCGCCAAACCATCCTTATCACATCCGGCAGCCAACCCCACAGGGGTTTTAAAAGTTAACCCCCATAAATCTTGCTGTAACCGGCTATCCTTGAAAGCGAAAGAATTGTCTAAATTTCCGATTATCCACTTCCCCCAAACGGTGTGGCGATTTTCATCAAGACGGTGAAGGGTTTTCAGTAGTTGTTGATGGGCATTTTCTGGATTATTTTTAGCTGCTGCTAGGACAAGGGGGTAAAAAGGTTGAGCAAAATTAAACATTATATCTAGGTGTGTTCGGAGTTCAGCGTTCGAGGATCGGAATTTAGGATTATAATTGGTTCAAATTCCATCAATTCCCTTTCTTTGAATTTAGGTCATATCTAGATTAGGAGGAGAAACCCAAAATCAGCATAACGTTATCTTCTCTCAAAAACTATTAATTAGATATTAATTTTTAACCAGCTTTTATCGACTGATTCTTAAGAATTACTGATAATATCCTAATTGATCTTTTGTTTTAGTTGATTGAAATGGCTATAGTCGACAACGTTTTCATGTTGTAATCGACCGACAATAATTCCAGGAGCAATTTTTAAACGATTAGCGAAGGCAATAATATCATATTCCGTTCCTGAAAAAGATAATAAAAATTCTTGCCATTCAGCAGGAGGAACAAGAAAATCAGCAGCAAACTGATTCGCTTCTTGTTCTTTCTTTTGTCTTTCTAATGGCTGTTTTTCAAATTCTTTTGCTTCAAAAGTTTCGATAAATACATCACGCTTACCATGTAAAAGAATATGCCCTACTTCATGGAAAAAATTAAACCAGAAATGATCATTAGTTTTGTAACGCAAGCTGAGTTGAATTAAAGGTGTATGAGAATTTAACCAATAAGCTGCACCACCAACCCTGGTTCTTGGCAGTTGAGGAACTAAAACAAAAGTGACTCCAGTTTCAGTACAGAATGATTGTATTTTGGATAGAAATATTTCAGGGGATTCTAGGGTTAATAATCTGATTTCTTGCAAAACTTTTTTAAATTGATAAGGGTCGTAATCAGCACAATTAATTTTAGCTGCTTCAATTTTTCCCTTCTGCAACCAAGCAATTAATGCCCCATCATCACTATCAAGGGTTTCAGATTTTCTAAAATCTACCGATAAACTTTTCCCCCAAATATCTTCCAAGTTTTCAGGAGAAGCAACGGAAAAAAAATCAAGAATTTCTCTTAATTGTTCAACCTTATTATTAAAATCCCTAATCCAACCTAGTTTAATCATTGCTTTATAGGGGATCTTTTTTAACCATGTAACTTTTTCTTTAAGACGTTTATTTTCCTCCTGTCTAGCTAAATAATCTCGATAAAGCTGTTCTCTATTATTCCAAAAATTGGCTGGAATCTTAAGCACTAATTCTAACTGCAATGCCGTTTCTGGAGTGATGGCAGCTTTACCTTTAATAATTTCATTAATCGTCTTTTTTGGTCGACCCATTCGTTCAGCTAGTTCTGATTGGGTCATTCTTTTTTCTTCTAGAATTTCTTCGATGGTTTCTCCAGGAGGGGAAACATAGTCAGGTTTGTATCTATTATCAATTAAATTACTCATGAGTATCGTCAACACCAATAATTTTAATGGCTGTTACTTGTGTCCAATCGAGTCCCCCATCAGGTTTTTTTGGGATAGGGTTATTAGCAGGTTCAAAAATCAATCGATAAGGATGATCTAAGTCTAAGGATAATTGACCACTACGATTATGGGTTAACTCATGGCAACGTCCACCGAGATTTCGCATATCTTCGAGAGTAGAAGCTGCTTTTAAGTCATCCAATCTTCGTCTAATGCGCTTAGCCCTGTCCTTACCTTGTTTTCTGATTAGGAGTTGTTGATTGTTGCATTGTTTTTCTAACTTGGCATTTTCAAAGATTATATCCATCTTACACCATAAAATTTAATTTATTAACCCTTGGGGTTAATACTATTTTAAGGTATTCAGACAAAAGTTGGCGCAACAATACACCATATCTAGAGAGATAGTACCTTTAAAAATACATATATACTATATATAGTGTTCATTTCATGAATAGATAAATTAATAAACGGTTTAAGATTATTTCTAGATTGTTTAACAAAGAATCTGGTGAAATGCGATCGCTTCCTTATATAAGAAATTAGTTTGATCAGAGGAAAATACTGGGAAAATTTTTCAATTACTTCTGTTTTCTACCCTATTTACATTTCTTTAACTTCCGTAAAAGATTAAGCGTTGTTTAAATTTTTATGGTTTATGATTCCATTTTCAAGTATTGTCGTTATCATTACACACATATAACCTTACTCCATAGCAAACAGTCATGAATCTATCAATAAGAAAGCCATATAATTTATTGGCTTATGTAACAACTGCTACTTTTTTCTTAGGTATGACTCTAAATTCCTCCGCATCTACAACATCATTGAAAAAGTATGACAATATTAACATTAAACAATTCAACGAATGTATAAAACCACCCGCTTCCAATGGTTCAGAACAAGGTTGGGCTGATTACCACGGTGAAAATCAAGGTAAAGTTGAGTTAAAAGTTAAAAATCAACCCATGATTTCTGATGGTACCGTTGCAGCTACCTTAGACTACAAATTTGAACCATCAGAACAATTATTAACCCTAGAAATCAAAGAAAAAACTTCTTTTATGTTCGGTATGATTCAAGCATCAGACGAACAAATCTGGGAAGGATTTGATGGGTTAGTCAAAGAATGTCGTAGCTATGGCTAATTAAAAAGGAAAAGATACCCGAACTCTTTCTTCGGGGGCGGGTCGTTCTTGACGAATATCAAGAGAAGGAGAACCATTTCTATCATTAATACGAATTCTGGTTTGAGGTCTTCTTTGTTCTTCTACCCCTACCGTCAAACGGCCATTGTCACCATAAACCCTGACATTTGTTCTGTTGCGACGACGACGTTGGTTGGAAAAATCAACTCGAACATCATCCCCCAGTTCGATAATTTGCGCGTTAACGGTTTTCGTCCCGACTGAACCACTCATCATTAAACTAACGGTCAAGATTGCAAGCATAGAAAGGGATTTCATGGGGAATTCTCCAAAAACAGTCAACAGACAACCAACAATCATTGCGATGCTGTAGAAGAATCTTACCCCTACTTTTCTGGCGTTTACTTCCCCCAGTTGTATGAATAATCGTTAAGATTTTTTACGGTTAAAACTAACCCACGGACCTTAACCCGTGGGTTTTCCTAATTTTAAGCGGGGTCAAAATAAAGATAGGATAAACAAAGAATATTAAATCAATTGAGATTGGATCAATAACGGATATAAATGCGCTGTTTAAACTGCCACCTGGATAACCTTCCCCAAACCACGCAACTTTGTCCCCATTGTGGGGTGCAAGTTATCGCTTTGTTACAGGAAGTGTTACCCCAAGGAACCCAACTGCGATCGCATACGTATTGCCTTGAGGATGCTATGGGAAAAGGCAGTTTTGGCATTACCTATCGCGCTCATCATACCGTATTAAAGAATCCTGTTGCCATCAAAGAATTTTATCCTGTTGAATATGTCTCTCGAAATATTGAAACCAAACTATTAATTATTCCCGAAAAACATCGAGACGCATACCAAAGAAATCTCTATCGTTTTTTAGAAGAAGGACAAATATTAGCCAAGTTAAATCATCCCAATGTGGTTAAAGTAAGGGACTTATTTGAAGAACGAGATACAGCTTATATTGTCATGGACTTAGTACAGGGAAAAACCCTCTTACAAGAACTAGAAAGTCAACCTAATAAAAAACTAACGACTGATAGGATAGAAAACTTAATTGGACAATTAGTAAATGCGTTAACTGCCATTCATCAAGCAGGAATCTATCATCTGGATCTTAAACCCGAAAATATGATCTTGACTCCTGACAATCAATTAATTTTAATTGACTTTGGGGCAGCCACATTAGCCAGTGATGCCAAACGAAAAAAAACCCGTTCTTTTACCGAATGTTATGCAGCCCCTGAAATTATGTCAGGGGGTGAAGTGGGTCCCCAAAGCGATCTTTTTGAAGTTGGAATGATCCTACATGAACTATTAACAGGAAAATTACCCCCTCCGGCCATGAACCGTGTTTTGGAAACCGATACTTGGCAGCCTCAAGGATTAGATCATCCTTGGGATATGTTAATCGTTGATGCCTTAAGAATTCAGAGAAATTATCGAAGTTCTACAGTAGAACAATGGTGGGAAATGCGAAAAGAGAAACAGGAAAATACGATTAGAATTGATCAAAAAAGCATTAAAAATTTACAAGGTAAGTTCTCATTTCCCTTATTACAACAACAAGGGATGGTTCAGAAGTTGAGTCGTGGTTGTATTAGAAAAGTAATTCCAATTAATCAAGAAAAAGTCTTGGTTTTAGAAGCGGGAGGTGCTTCTTTATTCAATTTTAAGACTCAAGCTATTCATTGGGAAATTGATTGTCCCGCTTCCTGTGGTGCTGTCAGTGAAAATAAAAAAATATTAGCTTTAGTTTGGCAACAAAATATTTACTTATGGGATTTGACTCAAGGAAGATTTTTAAGACAATTACAAGGTCATTCAAAAAAAATCACCGCTCTTGATTTCAATAAAGATGGTTCCTTATTACTTTCAGGAAGCCTTGATGAAACCTTAATCATTTGGGAAATTAAAACAGGAAAAAAACGTCACGAATTATCCGATCCAATGGGACAAATAACCGCCGTTGCTTTTAGTGAAGATAATCAATTTATTGCTTCGGGTTGTCACATCGGAATGGTGAGAATTTGGGGAGCGATATCTGGACAAGAATGGCGATGTTTAGAAGGTCATGAAAAGGCTGTAGAAAGCTTAATTTTTAGCTCAGATAGCAAACTATTAGCTTCAGGAAGTCGGGATAAAACTATTCGTTTATGGGATGTGACTTCGGGGAAATTTCAACAAGTATTAGAAGGCCATCAAGACTGGGTAACAGCGTTAAGTTTTGATAAAAATGCAGAACATTTAGCCTCTGCATCGGCCATTAATGATAAAACCATTCGTATTTGGTCTATTGCACAACGACAACCCATTCAACAACTACAAGGACATAGTAACAGTGTTAAAGCGATCGCCTTTTGTCCCGATGATCGTTATCTGATCTCAGCAGCATCCGATAATACCATCCGTCTCTGGGATAGAGAAACCGGAAAAGCGATCGAACAACTGCAACAACATACCAATTGGGTGTATCGTGTTGCCGGTAGTGCCGATGGTCGTTGGGTGGCGATCGCATACAGTGATGGGACGGTGCATCTTTGGGATATCATCGAACAACGGGAAGTCAGTTGTCTCAAAGGTCATGAAAGTGCCGTTTCTAGTGTGGCCTTTTCTCCTGATAGTCAGTATTTGATATCTGGGAGTTGGGATGGAACTCTAAGAGTTTGGGATATTCTTACAGGAAAATGTAAACGCATTTTACAAGGTCATCAAAACTGGGTTAGCAGTGTTGCAGTAAGTCCTAACGGTCAATGGGTTGCCTCTGGAAGTTGGGATAAAACCGTTTGTCTTTGGGAAGTAAGTCACGGTTGGCCCCATTTTAAAGGCAGTAAACCCACTCGTATTTTACTGGGCCATTTAGAAGATATTGAAGGGGTTGCGTTTAGTCCTGATAGTCAATTAATGGCTAGTTGTAGTAATGATAAAACCATTAAACTATGGGAAGTTGTGTCTGGTCAACAAGTGCAACAATTAGAAGGTCATAAATATAGCGTGGATGATGTGGTTTTTGGTCCCGATGGTCAATTTATTGCTTCCGTTAGTCGGGATAAAACGGTGAGAGTTTGGCACATTATTTCGGGTAAAGAAATTCATCGTTTTCAAGGTCATACGAATTATGTTAATTGTGTGGCCTTTTGTTTAAACGGTCGTTATTTAGCTTCAGGAGGAAAAGATAAAATGATTGCTATTTGGGATCTTATTTCAGGGGAATTAACCCAATTAATTCAAGGTCATACCAACAGTATTAATAGTATCGCTTTTACTGGGGATGGTTCCTATTTAGTTTCTGGGGATAATGATGGTGTGGTGAGGTTATGGACGTTACAGTTAGGAAATGAAGGGTAACAGTTCGGAGTTCGGAGTTGTCGCATTACAAACATTAGTCAGCATATTTTTTATAAATAATTGGCGACTTAATTTGTCATTGCGAGGGGTAATATAAACAGTCAACTTTGATTGTAGCTAACAACCCCCCGAAGCAATCTAATGGACTGTTTCAGCTAATTTAGTGCATTAGACTTAACGGAGTGCAAGCATACTTCGACAGACTCAGCACAAGTCTTGCTTGCTATAGCACTACGCATTATGGTTAGGACGTTTATAAAAGTGCCAAACCTTGTAGGGTGGGCAATGCCCACCTTACAGTCATGTCCTAATCTTTGTTTGTACTGTTATATTTTTCTAGCTAGTGAGCAAGATGCTCACATTCCTAAGTAAACACACAAAATTAATTACATAAAAACTGTAGGGTGGGAAATGCCCACAATAAGCTCTGGATAAAAGTTTTAGCTTTTTACTGGGCATTGCCCACCGTGCAATTAATTTTGTTTAAGCACTTATTACCTCATTTTAGCTAAAACAGTCCACTACTTTGTCATTCCGAGGAACGAGGAATCTCCTTAATGTTCTTACCATAATAAGACTTAGAAGTTATAATAAATTGGTTGGTAAAGAGTGAAAAATAATGGAAACTTTTACAACTGCAAAAATTTTAGAATTTGTGGTAGGTGCAGTGATTACAATGGGGGTTGAAAGTCTCCCAACTGCTACTAAAAAACTGTGGCAAACTATTCGTAATCGTTTGCAAAATAAACCCGTTGCAAGCACAGCAATCGGTGAAATTGAAGAAAATAACTCAACCGACCAAATTCCCACTTTAGCCCCCTTCTTGGACGTGGAAATGCTGTCTGATGATACGTTTAGAGAGGAGGTGCAGCAATTAGCAAAAGATGCCATGAATCAAGATCAAGCAACCATTAATATTCACGTTGCTAAAGCTGAAAAAAGTACAGTTGTGGGGAAGCAAGAAGCAGAAAATATCAACAATTATAATGCAGAACAAATTAACAATATTGGCAGACAGAATGTTATTCATGTAAAAAAGGACTAGGGAAAAATGATTTACAACGACTCATAGAATTTTGGCAGGAAAAACCTGATAGAAAAGTAACCTTATCATCCAGTGTCATTACCTCACCCCCTTTGGTTAAACCTTGGGTGAATAGGTTAGAAGAAATGACTACTATTCAAAGTTGGATGGATGATGTTGACGCTAATTTAATCGGGATTGTTGGGTTAGGGGGAATCGGAAAATCTGCCTTGGCTGCTCATTTTTATAACAATTTTTCCTCTCCTCCCACACTTCCCACACCTCCCACACTCCCCACACTCCCCACCCTCAAATTTTGGGCTGATGTTAGTTTAAATCCTGATTTTGCTGCCTTTGCTGAATCCATAATTAAGGGGTTATCAGGAACAGTTAATGCGACGGGTGACGTTAATATTTTAATGGCTGATTTATTCAGAATTTTACATCAACATCGTTGTTTATTGGTAGTGGATAATATTGAAACTTTGTTAGACGAATCAGGAGAATGGCAAAGCGAAAATTATGCTACATTTTTCCAGCGTTGGAAGCAACAAGGACACACCAGTATTTTATTGTTGACCACAAGGGATAAACCCAATCTATATCGAGGAGACGACAATTGGTATTCTCTGGGACGTTTTACGGTTGATGAAGGTAAAATATTATTAAAAGCATTACAAATTGAAGGAAACGACCAAGACTTAGAAAATTTAGTTACTCAAATAGATGGTCATGCTTTGACCTTAAGATTAGTCGCATCATACCTCAGAGAATATTGTGATAGTCAACTCAGTCAAGTGAGAGAATTGGATTTAGATGAATTTGAATTAATTTACAACGAAGCATCAGGACTACATCGTAATAAAAACGATGCACGATTATCATGGATATTAGAACAACATTTAGACCGTTTAAGCGAGAAACAAAGACAATTTTTAGTTAATTTATCTGTCTATCGTCAACCCTTTGATGTAACAGCAGCAACAGGAATGTATATCAATGCGAATTTTGTAGAAGGAGAGACAGAAGAAACCATCAAACCCATAGAAGTCAAAAAAGAATTACAAAATTTATTCAATCGTTCCTTATTGTCTCGTAGCGATAAAAAAGGTTATGAGTGTCCCCTATTACTTAAACCCTATTTACAGAAAAAATATCCCGACTTAACCCACTGTCATCAAACAGCCATTAATTATTATTTATCCGTTGTTCCTCCTAAACCCTGGACAAACCTCGATGAAATACAAGGATATTTAGAGATTTTCTATCATTGGTATCAATTGGGAGAATATGACACAGCGTTTGATTATTTACATGATATTGATCAGTTTATGACTTTCCAAGGATATTATGATCTTCTAGTAGAATATTATTCAGATTTAATCAGAGGATATAAGAAAAATAAAAAGAAAAATAAAAAGAAAAATAATAGTAATTATGCACATTCACTTAACAACTTAGGTGATACTTATAATCTCCTGGGACAATATAAACAGGCCATAGAATACTTTCAACAGTCCTTAGCTATCTCTACAGAAATTGGAGATAGAAACGATGAAGCAAATTCCTATAATAGTTTGGGGAATAGTTACAATTACGTAGGAAAATATCAACAAGCTATAGAATGTCTTCAGCAGTCCTTAACTATTTATACAGAAATTGGTGATCATAAAAATAAAGCTTATCCTTACATTAATTTGGGTATTACCTATGATTTTCTTGAAGATTACCAACAGTCTATTCAATACTATGAGAAGTCTTTAGCTATTGCAATTGAAACAGATAACCCAAATATACAAGGAAAATCTTATAATAATTTGGGTTTAGTGTACAAATCTCTAGGAAAATATCAATCAGCGATAGAATACTATGAGAAGTCTTTAGCTATCTGTACAGAATTAGGCGATCGTCCTGGTGAAGCTTCTTCTTATATTAATTTGGGTTCTACTTACTATGAATTGCAACAATATGAACAAGCAATAGAATGCTATCAACATTCTTTAGCTATCGATATAGAAATTAACAATCATCTAGGTAAAGGTGATTCTTATCTTGGTTTAGGTAATGCTTATTATTCCCTGAAACAATATGAAAAAGCAATAGAATACTATCAACAGTCTTTAGCTATCAAAAAAGAAATAGGCGATCGCAAGGTTGAAGCTTTTTCCTATAATAATTTAGGTTCTGCTTACAAATCCCTGGGACAATATCAACAAGCAATACAATACTATCAACAATCCTTAGCTATCAAAAAAGAAATAGGCGATCGCGAGGGTGAAGCATCTTCTTATATAGTTTTGGGGAATGCTTACTCTTTCCTAAGAGAATATCAACAAGCAATAGAATACTATCAACAATCCTTAGCTATCAAAAAAGAAATAGGCGATCGCGAGGGTGAAGCAATTTCCTATAATAATTTGGGTTCTGCTTACAATTCCTTGGGACAATATGAACAAGCAATACAATACTATGAACTTGCATTACAACTTTATCAACAATTAGGGAATCCTCATGATATTATTAGCTGTCTTGAACATTTAGGTAAGACTTATCTCTCCTTAAAACAATACTCCCAAGCTATAGACTGTTATCAAGCAATCTTAGAAATTAAACGAAGGTTAAAAGACAAAGAAGGAGAAGCAAGAATATTAATAACTCTTAGTAACATCTATTCTCAAATAGGAAAAGTAAAAGAGGTTTTTGCATTATCTAATCAAGGTATTCAGATATTACAAGAATTAGATTTACCTCTCTCAGAAATGCCATATCCTCAGTGGTTCAAATCTTTGATACAATTTGGACAACAGAGTAAACTGCAACTGATTTTATGTTTTGTTGGTGGATTTATTGCTTTTCCCTTTGCATTAGTTGGGTTGATTTTATTATTAATTTGGAGATGGGTTAAATCAGTTATCAGTAAACAGTGAACAGTTATCAGATAATAGTGATTAAGGAGAATAAACTTGCATATAATCAGTAAGAAAAAGGAGAACTGGAAAATGACCCTTACTTTTAATCGAGACACCTACGGCAGTTTACTCGCTAAATATCAACCTAAAATTATTGAAACTGAGGAAGAAAACGAACAAGCGATCGCCCTTTGTGAAAAACTCTCTCATCTCGAAAATCCCAGTTTAGAAGAATCAGCATTATTGGAATTATTAATTATGTTGATTGAAAAATATGAAGCAGAAAATTATCCTATTCCCGAAGCATTACCTCATGAAATATTGACTCATTTGATGGAAAGTAGAAACTTGAATATGAAACAACTATCAGACATTTTAGGAACAGATTTAATTGATCAAGAAATATTAACAGGAGAACGAAAGATTACTAATCAAGAAGCTAAAAAATTAAGTGATTTTTTTAACGTTTCTTCTGATTTGTTTAGAATGTAATTATTATTTAGACAAAGAAAACAACCATGAAAGTTAAATACGATCCAGAATCAGATATTTTAACTTTTATCATCAAAGATATTCCCCCCTCTAATGCTATTTCAGAAGCAGGAGGAATTATTATTAGTTATGATGAGACAGGTGAACCAATTAGTATTGAATTTTTAAATGCTTCTAAAAGACAATAACAGTTCTCAGAAATAGCTGTAAAGATTGCTTCGGGGGATTTTCAATAAAAGTCAAAGCTTACTGTTTATATTACCCCTCGCAATGACACGTTAAGTTTCTAATCACTGCTGAGAATTAGTATAATTAATTAATCCCTAAGAGTAATGCTCATGACAAAAGCATGACAAAAGTTTATTATGAACCCGAAACAGAACTGTTAACGATATTTTGGCAAACTCCTAGGAAAAATCAAATCTGTACTGAGTTAGATAATGGTATTATTTTAATTCAAGATTCTATTACTAATGAACCGATTGGTGTAGAGATTTTATCCTATCATCCAGGGGATAACCGTTTAGATACTGTTAGTATAGAAATGGGTCAAATCAGTTGAACATATTAACCCAAAACAAGAGGGCCAATAACATGAATAATAATTTATTAGAACGTATTACCCATGATCCTGATATTTGTCATGGAAAACCCTGTATTAGAGGATTACGTTATCCCGTAGAATTGATTTTAGAATTACTGAGTTCAGGGATGAAAACAGAAGAAATATTAAACGATTATGAGGATTTAGAAAGAGAAGATATTCAAGCAGCTTTACTATTTGCTGCACGAATTAGCCAAATTAAAAGTATCCATAAAATTGCTTTATGAAATTTTTAGTTGATGCTCAATTACCCATTCGTTTAGCTAGATTTTTACAAACGATTGGCTATGATACCATACATACAAAAGACTTACCACAGCAAAATTCTACTTCTGATACTATAATAAATGATATTTCCATTGAGCAAAAACGCATTGTCATCACGAAAGATTCTGATTTTGTAGATTCTTTTATGACAATCAAAAAACCTTATAAACTGCTTTTAATTACAACAGGTAATATCAAAAATAGTGAACTTGAGAAATTATTTAACAATAACTTGTTACTGATTGTTGATTTTTTTCAAGATCATGATTATGTTGAATTGAGTCGTGATGCCATTATTATTCATCAGTAATATCGAAAAAGATGTCAATAATGCTTTAAACAAACTAGCTAAAATTAAGGAGAATCAATCATGAATAATCACTACACAATTATTATTCAATGGTCAAACGAAGATCAATGTTATGTTGTTACCCTTCCTGAATGGGGAGAATTTTGTCACACTCATGGTGATACTTATGAGGAAGCGTTAAAAAATGCCCAAGAAGTATTAGAATTGTTGGTAGAATCTGCTTTAGAGGATAATGAAATTTTACCAAAACCTCAACTTTTTCATCAATCACTTCAATTAATGAGCAAAATATAAATTATTGATTAGGAATTAATGGAGTTAACCGACAAGCTTTAACTATATCTAAAATAATTTCTTTATCTCTTTACATAAATAACCTCATTATTATCTAAAATATTACGACGACGAATCCAGTTATCACTTTTTTCTATAGCTTTTTTTGTAACCACATCCACTGGACGCTTTAATAAGGTTGCAAATTGTTGTTCTAAAGTTTCTAAATCTAACAAACTAATATGACTTTCAGGTTCAAAAGTAACCAAGACATCAACATCACTATTTTGGTTAAAATTATCCCGTAAAATTGAACCAAATAAAGCTAATTCGATAATTCCCCATTGATAACAAAATTGTTTAATGTTTTTTAAATCAATCCCTAAAAGTTCTTGTATTTTGAGTTTAAGTTCTAGTTGATAATTTTCTCTAACCATAATTTCATTCTTTCTTAAGATAAACACTTATTTTTCTAAACTATGACTTATCTATTATATTTCAACAACTAACTGATAACTGATCACTGTTTACTGATAACTGAAAAAAACTGATCACTGAAAAAACTGTCACTACTGTCTCCCTAGAACATAGCATTCAACTCCTAAGATGGGAACAATCACCCCCTGATTCGTTAGTCTATAGGGTGAAACCATTACTAATATAAATGCTATGACCACCATTCCTGAATATGCTAACCTAACGGCCTTACCTGATATTTGGGCGATCGCAGCTAAAAAATTCCCCGATATCCTGGCATTGCATGATCCCCACAGCAAACCAGAAGTTAAACTTACCTTTGCTCAGTTATACCAACAAATCAAACAATTTGCCTCCGGACTCCAAGCCCTAGGAGTCACCCCAGATGATAAAATTAGTTTAATCGCTGATAATAGTCCTCGTTGGTTCATCGCTGATCAAGGATCGATGTTAGCCGGCGCAGCTAACGCCGTGCGGTCGGCACAAGCCGATAAAAACGAAATAGCCTATATTGTCAGAGATAGTGATAGTAATGCTATCATCGTAGAAAATCAGAAAACTTTAGATAAAATAAGCTCTTTTTGTGACGAAATCCCCCTACAATTAATTATCCTACTCAGCGACGAAACCCCCAAAACAGATAATTCCATCAAAACCTTAAACTATACTCAATTGATGGAAGAGGGAGCCAAACATAACCTCAATCCTATTACAAAAAATGAGGATGATCTCGCTACCTTAATTTATACATCAGGAACAACAGGACAACCCAAAGGTGCAATGTTGTCTCATGGTAACCTATTGCATCAAGTTAAAAATTTAGATGCAGTTATACAACCCCAACCAGGGGATAAAGTTCTCAGTATTTTACCCTCTTGGCACGCCTACGAACGTAGTGGAGAATATTTTCTTCTCTCTCAAGGATGTACCCTTATTTATACCAATATCCGCAACTTTAAGACCGATCTCAAGGGATTTAAACCCGAACATATGGTGGGAGTTCCTCGTCTTTGGGACTCTCTTTATGAAGGCATACAGAAGCAACTAAGGGATCAAAGTCCCACCCAACAAAAAATCGTTCAATTTTTCTTTAACATTTCCCAAACCTTCATCTTGTCTCGACGCATCGCCAATAACATGAGTTTAGACCACTTCGATGCCTCAGCCATCGATAGGTTCATAGCCCGCCTAAAAGCCGCCTTACTCGCCCCGTTACACAGTTTAGGGGATAAATTGGTCTATAACAAAATTCGAGAGGGTTTAGGGGGTAATTTTGAAACCTTAGTCAGTGGTGGCGGTTCTTTGGCCAAACATTTAGACGAGTTCTACGAGATCATCAATGTTCCCGTGTTAGTGGGTTACGGCCTCACCGAAACCTCCCCCGTAACCAACGCCCGAACCCATACTCATAACCTCCGAGGGTCTTCCGGTCAACCCATTCCCCACACAGAGGTCAAGATCGTCGATCTCGATACCCGTGAACCCCTTCCCCAAGGAAAAAAAGGAGTGGTTCTCCTTCGCGGGCCCCAAGTAATGCAAGGATACTATAAAAAACCCGAAGCTACGGCCAAAGCGATCGATCCCGACGGATGGTTTGATAGTGGGGACTTAGGATGGATTACCCCCATGAATGATCTGGTCATCAGTGGACGGGCCAAAGATACCATCGTTTTGAGCAACGGGGAAAATATCGAACCCCAACCCATTGAAGATGCTTGTGTCAGAAGTCCTTACATTGACCAAATGATGGTAGTGGGACAAGATCAAAAAGCATTAGGGGCCTTAATTGTACCCAACTTAGACGCATTGCAAACATGGGGAAAAAATCAACAACTTAACCTGACGTTTCCTCCTGAAGAGGCTAACAGAGAAGCGATCCTCAATAGCGATCTCTATGGAAAACCCGTTCAAGACCTATTTAAACAAGAATTGAACCGAGAAGTGAAAAACCGCCCCGGATACCGCGCAGATGACCAAATTAAAGCCTTTGAACTGATATTAGAACCCTTTTCCGTAGAAAATGGCATGATGACCCAAACCCTGAAAATAAAACGGCCTGTGGTCACGGAACGATATCAGGGTATGATCGACGGGATGTTTGAATCATAATCATTAAAAACATTAGCCAAGGGAGAGACACTCATGGAAGACCCAAACACCAGCTTATTACTGAAACGGCCAGTCAACTTAAAAGTTATTGTCACCACTCGCTGGAAAGAAGAAATGCAGCAACAACTGCAATCACAAATTAACCAGCTTGACAACCAAATGCAACAAATTGAAATGCAAGGACAACGAGCAATTTCTGAGATCCAAAAACAAAGTGTATCTCCTCCTGGTCCTGAAACCACCCAACAAATTGATAATATTCAATTACAGGTTAATCAGAAAAAAAGTGAGTTTTTAGAACGAAAAAATCAGTTCTTACAACAAATGCAACAAGTACAAGTGGTTGAACTCGAACAAGAAGTGGTTCAAGGACAAATGGAAAGCTTTTTCCGTGTGGAAAAAGGAGACAACTTAGTGAAAAAATTAAACGTAGAAATTGTCATTCGTGACGGCGTAATTGAAGAAATTCGCGGAGAAATTTAATGGACATCGCCACGTTGCTTTAAGCGCGTGGCAATTTTGTTCTATCCTACTAATCCCATCAAAAGAAGACAAAAAATGCTACCCTAAAATCAGAGACATTAGCTTTCACCTATGCCGTTACTGATTTTAGTCGCCGATGACGATTTAGGAATTCGTGTTGCCGTTAAAGACTATTTAGAAATGCACGGTTATACCGCCATAACCGCCCCAAATGGAGAAGATGCCTTTTCCTTAGTCCAAACCTATCGTCCCCATTTATTGATATCAGATATTAAGATGCCACGGAAGGACGGTTATGCCTTGGTTAAAGAACTGCGACAACTGCCCCAGTTCCGCTTACTTCCGGTTGTCTTTTTGACTGAATGTGACACCACAGAAAACCGCATTCAAGGGTATCAAGTGGGTTGTGATCTGTATTTGCCCAAACCCTTTGAAATGGAAGAATTAAAAGCAGTTATCCGTAATTTATTGGAGCGATCGCAAATCATCCAATCAGAATGGCGGTTTTCCCAAGAGTCGTCCCCAACGCCCAACACCCTTGAACAACAACAAACAGCAGCCAAGATTTCCATTCAAGCAGAAATAGAACGGTTAGGATTAACCTCACGAGAAAGCGAAGTCCTCGACCTTGTCACCACAGGGCTTTCCAATAAAGAAATCGCTCAACACCTTCATTTAAGCGAACGCACCATTGAGAAACACGTTAGTAAGTTGCTAGAGAAAACTGAAACCAGTAACCGCGTCGGGTTAGTCCGTTTCGCCTTAGACCATCATCTTGTTAGTTAAAAATTCAGATCACAGACAAATTATCTCCAATTATGATAAAAAAGTCTCAGGCGATCGCAATTAAAAAAACGTGGGATATCATTGTTTAATTAAAGGAATGGCACTACTGATGGGGTCTTGTGTGTTACCAGGCATAATTATAACCCATGCCCCAGAACCCATTACCTCAACCCCTACCCCTCCTCTTACCGTTACCGCAGCCATTCCCCGTTATTTTCCTCCTACCTACTCAGTGGATAGTCAGGGAAACCCCCAAGGGTTTGCTATTGATGTCATGGAAGCGGTGGCTAAACGGGCTAATCTACAAGTCACCTATGAAATCAAAGAAACCTGGAGTGAGGCTGTTCTGGCCTTAGAAAACGGGGAAGTTGATCTGGTTCCGAACATGGGGATAACTTCCACTTCTTCCCAAATGTTGATTTATAGCAGTCCCATTGAAATTATCAATATTTGTGTGTTTGTCCTAAAGGACAATAGCAAGATTAAGGCCCTTAATGACTTATCTGGAGCAACGATTGCTGTCGTTAAGGAAAATGAAGCCGTTAACCTGTTAGAAAAGCACAAAAACGTTAATATTGAACGCTTAGAGTCCCCTGAACAAGCCTTATTCCATCTATTATCCCGAAAAGTCGATGGCTTAGCCTATCCTCAACCCCCCATTTGGAACTTAGCCCAGGCTATTTCCGTTGACTATCGCCTCAAAACCCTTAAACCAACCCTCCAAAAAGTTCCACGGGCGATCGCTGTTCATCGAGATCGTCCGGAATTACGACAACGATTAGATCACGCCCTCACTGATCTTCTTCCCTCTTCAGACTATCAACAAATCTATCGACGCTGGTACAAACCGACTTCTCCCATCATGCTCTCGCCTTTTACCTTAAAGCTGTTGGGGTTGTTAATTGTCTTGACCGTTATCATCATTATCCTCTGGCGATTCTATTTGTTGCGGTCAATGAATCGTCTCAAACAAACCCAAATAGCCTTAAAAAAAAGCGAAGCCCATTATCGGGCCATTGTGGAGGATCAAACTGAATTAATCTGTCGTTTTTTACCCGATGGAACCTTAACTTTTGTGAATGAAGCCTATTGTCGTTATTTTGGACAAGTCAGAAAAGATATCCTTTATACTTGTTTTTTTCCTTTTATTCCTCAAGAAAACCAAAGCTGTTTACGTCATAATTTAAGTCGCTTAAGTTTCCATACGCCTGTTGTTAGTCATCAACATCCTGTGATTAATGGGGAAGGGGAAAAACGTTGGCAATATTGGATTAATCGAGGACTATTTGATGAAATGGGTAACTTAGTCGAAATCCAAGGGGTCGGTCGAGATATTACCGAACAAAAATGCGTTGAAGAAGAACTGGCTGATAATTTACAACAATCTCAAACCTTAAATGACATTATCGAAAAAATTCATCAAAGTCTTGATCTAGAAACAATTTTACAGACAACCACCCAAGAAACCCAAAAGATTTTAAAAAGCGATCGCGTAGCTGTCTATCAATTTAATGCTGATTGGAGTGGACAATTTATTGCGGAAACAGTAGGGGAACAATGGGTTAAATTAGTGGATGATAATTTACAAACTTTTTGGGAACATAGTTATTTACAAGAAACCAAAGGAGGACGCTATCAACATCAAGAAACGTTAGCAGTTGATGATATTTATAACTATAACGTTGAACATGAACCCTGTCATCTTGAGTTCTTAGAACAGTTACAAGCCAAAGCTTATATGATTGTTCCTCTGTTTGTCCATAATCAATTATGGGGATTATTCGCTGCTTATCAAAATTCCCATTCCCGTCACTGGCAAACTTCAGAATTAGATTTATTAAACAAAATTGCTTATCAATTAGGACTAGCCATTAAACAAGCTGAATTATTAAAAGAACTAGAAACAGCTAAAAATTTGGCTGAAGCAGCCAGTCGGTCTAAAAGTAACTTTTTAGCACACATGAGTCATGAATTAAGAACTCCATTAAATGCTATTTTAGGCTTTAGTCAACTGCTGAATAATGATCAAAAATTGGCTCAAGAACAAAAAGAATATATTGAGATTATTAATGAAAGTGGCGAACATTTATTAACCTTGATTAAAAGCATTTTGGATATGGCTAAAATTGAGGCAGGAGAAACCACCCTTTATTATCAATCTTTGAACTTGCATAAGTTGCTTAGAAATCTAAGCAAAATGTTTAATTTGAAAGCACAATCAAGGGGCATTGATTTAATTTTTGAGATTGAAGAGAATATCCCTGGTTCAATTATAATTGATGAAACAAAATTACGACAAATTTTAATTAATTTACTCAATAATGCTATTAAGTTTACTGAAGGTGGTCAAGTTATTGTAAGAATTAAACAGTATTCAGAACAAAAAGAACAAGAAAAACTGAACTTATTATTTGAAATTGAAGATACAGGACCCGGTATAGATATCGAAGAATTTCCCTATTTATTTCAACCTTTTTTTCAAACAAAATTAGGTAAAAAAAGTCAAGAAGGCACGGGATTAGGATTAGCCATTAGCCATGAATTTGTTAATCTCATGGGAGGCACTTTACAGGTGAGTTGTCCCCTCAAGGGAGGCACAATTTTTCATTTTATTTTATCCGTAGATATTGCCAAAATGAATAGTGATTCTCCTGTGGATAACCAACAAAAAATTATTGGTTTAGCCCCCAATCAACCCTCCTATCGGATTTTGATTATTGAAGATAATTTTGCTAATCGTAAAGTCTTAACTAATCTCTTAAAACCCCTAGGATTTGTTATAAAAGAAGCCACCAACGGACAAGAAGGGGTTAAAATTTGGGAAACCTGGCATCCTGATTTAATTTGGATGGATTTGGAAATGCCAGTTATGGATGGTTATCAAGCCACTCAAACCATTCGCACTAAAATGAAAGCACTAGATTCAAAAACAACGACCAAAATTATTGCCTTAACCGCTAGTGTTTTAGTTGAAAATCGAGAAACTGTCCTCAACATTGGCTGCGATGATTTTGTTAGTAAACCCTTTGCTGAGTCCATTATCTTTGAAAAACTTGCTCAACATTTAGGGGTTCGTTATCGTTATGATAGCACTTCAATTAGTAGTATTTCCCCAGAGAAAACACCCATAATCCATTTAAACCACCTCAAAACTGAAATACAATACTTGTCTCCCGCTTGGCGTGATCAACTCTATCAAAAAGCGGCTGCAGCCGATGGAGAGTCGATATTACAACTGGTCAATGAATTATCTCCCAAGTATAGAGATTTATGTCAAGGAATCATACAATTAGTAGAAAACTACGGTTTTGATCAGATAATGGAAATTAGCAATTAATAAACAACTTTAAACTATCGTCGTATTGTTGCAAAAATGTAATAGGAACAATTACTTTTATCCATGATTAATATTCATGCTTCCCACGCCTCTGCTGATATTCTAATTGTTGATGATAAACCCCCCAATCTCCGTATTTTATCCACCATGTTAATCAAGGCAGGGTATAAAGTACGAGGGGTTACCAGTGGCCATATGGCACTGATGGCAGCTAAAACCATGCCCCCTGACATCATTCTCTTAGATATCAAAATGCCCGATCTCGATGGCTATGAGGTGTGTCAACAACTGAAACAGTTTCCCGAAACCGCCGACATCCCGATTATTTTTCTCAGTGCGTTACAAGATGTAGAAGACAAGGTAAAAGCCTTTGAAGCAGGGGGGGTAGACTACATTATCAAACCCTTTCAGTTTGAAGAAGTTCTCGCTAGGGTGTACACCCATTTAGCCTTAAAACAAACCCGATTTCAACTGAAAAAATTAAACGAAGAATTAGAAAAACGAGTCAGAGAAAGAACCGCAGACTTGGAAGAAGTTAAAGAACAACTGCTTTTTGATGCCCGTCACGATAGTTTAACCAACTTAGCGAATCGTTCTTTATTTTTAGAACGAGTGGATTTAGCCCTCAAACGAGTCCACGAAGAAGACGATTATCTCTTCGCTGTTTCGGTGATTGATCTCGATCGCTTTAAAATGATTAACGATAGTGATGGTCATCTCGTCGGCGATCGCTTATTAATTGAGATCGGTCGTACCCTAGAAACGTTAGTCAGTCCTGCTGATACGGTAGCCCGATTAGGAGGGGATGAATTCGCCATTCTCCTCGATCCTATCGATAATGTTAACGAAGCTCTCAAAATCGCTCAAGAAATTAAAACCGCTTTAACCACCTCATTTACTATCCAAGAACGGGAAATTTTTACCAGTCCTAGTATCGGCTTAACCATTAGTCTTCCCACTTATCAGTCTGCGATGGAAATTTTACGAGATGCAGATATTGCTATGGGACAGGCAAAAGAAAAAGGACGAGGAAGATATGAAATTTTTAATCAAAAAATGCACGCCCAAGCATTAAAATTATTAACCTTGGAAACCGATTTACGACACGGCATAGAAAAACAAGAATTTGACGTTTATTATCAACCCATTATGGCGTTAAAATCGGTTAAATTAGTGGGGTTTGAAGCGTTAATTCGTTGGCAACATCCCACCAAAGGCTTTATTTCTCCTGGGGAATTTATCCCCGTTGCCGAAAACACAGGATTAATTATTCCTATTGGTAAAATCGTCTTAGGAAAGGTTTGCCAGCAGATACAAACTTGGAAACAACAGTTTCCTCAAGCAACAGTTTTAAAAGTAGCCGTTAATCTGTCGAGCAAACAGTTTAATAATACGCAACTCATCCAAGAAATTGACGAAATTCTCGAAAAAACAGGATTAAGTCCCAACAATTTAAAACTAGAAATTACCGAAACCTCCTTAATTGAACATTCCCTAGAAACTATCAAGTTATTAAAACAATTAAAAGAACGAAATTTAGAAATTTGTCTCGATGATTTTGGGACGGGTTATTCTTCTTTGAGTTATCTCCATCGCTTTCCTGTTGATACCTTAAAAATTGATCGTTCTTTTATTAATTGCATCGGTAAACCCGAAGAAAATTTAGAAATTATTCAATCTATTATTCCCTTAGCTCATAATTTAGGAATGGAGGTGGTAGCAGAAGGAATTGAAACAGAAAAACAACTGAAATATTTACAACAATTAAACTGTGATTTTGGTCAAGGATACTTTTTTAATCGCCCTTTAACGCCTCCAGAAGCCGAAAAATTATTACAACATGATCCCTAAATTTTAGACCAAACCATCCCCCAGGAATGAATTAGGGTGAATATAAGGAGAATCACTTTCATCATAAATTTCTCCCACTAATTCCTCTAAAATGTCTTCTAGGGTGACTAAACCAACCGTTCCTCCATATTCATCAACCACAATGGCAATATGAAACCGTTGTTGTAACATTTCTTTGAGTAAACTAGGGGCCCGCTTCGTTTCAGGAACATAAATAGGGTTGTCCATTGCTTCTGTTACCTTCACTTGAGAACGCTTTTCTTTCCCAACAGATTGCAACGTTTGTAAGGCTTTTTTTAGATGAACAATACCCACAATATGATCTTTAGATTCCCCTTGAACGGGAATTCGAGAATAGCCAGTTTCCAAGGATAAATCGATTAATTCTTGTAAACTACATTCATGGGAAATGGTAATCATTTCTAAGCGCGGTTTGACCACATCTTTGGCCATTAATTCATCTAACCTTAACGCTTTATTGAGTAATTGATGTTTATATATGTCGAGTTTCCCTTTACCCCCCAAAATTTCAATCATTAATTGTAAATCATTTAACGATTCTCCCGACTGTACGATTTTTTCAGATTTTCCTTGAAAAATGGCAATGGTTTTCTGGGTGATTTTTTCAAAAATTTGGACAATTCTTAAAAACGATAATAGTTGAGATAATAAAAAAATAGGACGAATACACCAACGAAAAAAAGCACGAGTATTGAGAATCGCTAAAGATTTTGGGGTGATTTCTCCAAAAATTAACACTAAAATGGTAACGACGGCTGTGGCCACTCCTAAACCAGCACTCCCTAACCACATGGCAAATAAATTGCTGGTGAGAATGGCTGAAAAATTATTGACTAAATTATTGCCAATTAATAAACTGGTGATGAAACGGCGACGATTTTCTAAGACTAAACGATAAACCCCAGAAGAATCCCCCTGTTTCTCTATTAGTCCCCGTAATTTGAAATTATCAAAAGCGGTAATGGCCGTTTCAGACCCAGAAAAAAAAGCTGATAACAGTAACATTAAAATAATCACTGTTAAGTCAAGCCAAACCTGTCCCAGTAAAGGGCCCGGTTTGGCGATTGTTAGTAAACTAGCGTTGAAGCTTAACAAAATTGTGCTGTAAGTAAAAAATTGTCAAGAAAACTTAACCAACGGTGTAGGCCGCTTTGAGCGCCCAAATAATTAAAGCAGTAATGGCACCTAGAACTAAAAAGGCTGAAATCGCTACCAAAATAGGCTTATCAGCCCCTTCAAATTTCATAATGCCACGATTTAAGTCTGACATAGCATTGATCCTTATTGATGAATGACCAAGGCTTGATTAGCCTCTTTCCCTATCTAGGTTAGCGAACATTTCACTCCTATGAGTCAAAGAAATTCTAACAAAATCCCTTACCTTAACATATCGTCAGAATTGATGAACCTTTCAAATCTTGTCATCGTCTATATGTATGAGCTAAGATAAAAACAAGTTAAAGTCATACCGACTTCACTTTGTAACTTTTCTTTCCAGTCCTTATGTATTAACAAACACAATTTCTGGGAAAGATAAGAATAGCAACAGACTTTATAAGCAGGTTTAAAGGAGTCATATAGTACCAATGCCCACTGCTAATGTTAATATCAAAACCAAACAGCCTACGTACTCAGCAGATATGGTGCGGACTTATCTGCATGAAATTGGGCGGGTACCTCTGTTAACCCATGAGCAAGAAATTATTTATGGCAAACAAGTCCAGAGAATGATGAGCTTATGGGAGAAAAAAGAGGAACTAGCTCAGACTTTAGGGAAGGAACCCACGCTCCAAGAATGGGCAGAGACGGTCAACCTCGATGAAAAAGCCCTTAAAAAAGCTTTAGAGCAAGGAGAACGGGCAAAGCGAAAGATGATCGAGGCTAATTTACGCCTAGTGGTGGCCATTGCCAAGAAATATCAAAAACGGAACATGGAATTCCTTGATCTCATACAAGAAGGGAGTTTAGGACTGGAAAGGGGTGTAGAGAAATTTGACCCCACCAAAGGCTATAAATTTTCCACTTATGCGTATTGGTGGATTCGTCAAGCCATCACACGGGCGATCGCACAACAAGCGCGGACGATCCGTTTACCCATTCATATTACCGAAAAACTGAACAAAATTAAGAAAACTCAGAGAGAACTCTCTCAAACCTTGGGAAGAAGTGCTACGCCGGCGGAAATTGCCCAAGAATTAGAAATTGACCCCTCACAGATTCGGGAGTTTCTCAGTATTGCCCGTCAACCCATTTCCTTAGATGTCAGAGTGGGGGACAATCAAGATACAGAACTCTCAGAATTATTAGAAGATCAAGGGGTGTCTCCTGATATCTATATTACTCAAGAACTACTGCGCCAAGACTTGAGTAACTTAATGGCTGAATTAACCCCTCAACAAAGAACTGTATTAACCCTTCGGTTTGGCCTTGAAGACGGCAAAGAACTCTCCCTGGCCAAAATTGGCAAACGATTAAACATCAGTCGGGAACGGGTTCGTCAACTAGAACATCAGGCCCTCGCCCAACTACGAAGACGACGGGCAAACGTCAAAGAATATTTAGCCGCTAGTTAGAAACATCAAGGATAAGCAAGATTTTAAGGCTTATCCTTTTTTTTGCCGGTTTGTATAAACTCCCCTGCCTCCTCTGCTCCCAGTCTCCCAGTCTCCCCCTGCCCCCTCTGCTTCCAGTCTCCCAGTCTCCCAGTCTCCCCCTGCCTCCTCTGCTCCCAGTCTCCCAGTCTCCCCCTGCCCCCTCTGCTTCCAGTCTCCCAGTCTCCCAGTCTCCCAGTCTCCCCCTGCCCCCTCTGCTTCCAGTCTCCCAGTCTCCCAGTCTCCCAGTCTCCCCATCTCCCCCTGCCTCCTGCCTGCTTAAACCTAATTTTTCAAATATCCATCTTCCATGTGAATAATACGGTCAGCCATATCCAAAATACGGTTATCATGGGTAACCAGAAGAATCGTACATCCTTGTTCCTTGGTTAAGGTTTCCATAATATCCACTACATCTCGCCCTGTTTTACTGTCTAAAGCAGCCGTGGGTTCATCAGCTAGGACTAACTTAGGATGACTCACTAAAGCACGGGCGATGGCCACCCGTTGTCGTTGTCCCCCTGAAAGTTGGTCAGGATAGTAATTAATTCTTTGCTCTAACCCCACCATTTTTAACATTTCTTCCGATTTAGCGATCGCCTCATGAGTGCTAATGTGATCATGAAGTTCTAGGGACATTTGGACATTTTGCCTAGCGGTTAAAAAGGGCAAGAGATTATGTGCCTGAAAAATGTAACCCATAAAACGGCGAACCTGGACTAATTTTTGTTCCGTCGCTCCATTCAGTTCATAATTAATCGTTTGTAAACTCCCGTGTTGAACGGAGCGTAAGGCTCCAATTAAGGACAGTAAAGTGGTTTTTCCCGACCCAGAAGGACCGGTCATAATTACAATTTCTCCAGGATTAATGTCTAAATTAATATTAAATAAAACTTGTTTTTTTAATTTATCTTGGCCAAAAAAATGATTGAGATTTTTAATAGAAATAACCGGTTTCATTGGGGTTTAGCGGTGTCAATAATGACATTAACTTGTAAATGGGTTAGTTGGGCAACGCGTTGACTATCTTCAGGGTTGAGGCGAATTTTAACTTCTACTACTCTAGCATCTACATCAGCCGTAGGATCGGTACCCAAAACCCGTTGGCGATCGACTTGTAAGGCAACTTCTTCCACCGTTCCTTGTAGCTCTTCAATGATACCGTCAGTGGTGATCGTGACCGGTTGTCCCTGTTGAACTCGCATAATATCGCTTTCATACACTTCTGCTGTCACATACATCTGAGTCGTGTCCCCTAAGTCCACAATTCCCCGATTTTGAACCATTTCCCCTGGCCAAGTATGAACGTCTAGGATTTGACCATCCCTAGGGGCTTTAACATAGGAAAGATCCAGATTAGCTTGAGCCTGTTTAACCGTCGCTTGAGCAGCCGACAGTTCGCTTTGAGCCACTTGTAAGTCTACTGGCCGTACTTCTGCCACCGCATTGAGTCTCGCTTGGTTTTCAGCAATTTGTGTGTCTAAGGTAGCAATGGTTCGACTTAAATTGGCGTTGGCTGCCCTAATTTGGTCTTGAAGGGTGTTAACAATCCGTTGTAAGTTAGCTTGAGCTTCTCTGAGTTGTTGTTGGTTAATTTCTTGTTGTAAACAGATGCGATCGTGTTCTTGAGCCGAAACAGCCCCACTTTCATATAACGTGGCGTAGCGTTGGCATTCCGTCGTCTTATTGGCTAATTCCGCCTTTAACCGTTCAATGGTTGCTTGTTGTGCCGATTTTTCTCCCAGTAGTTGAGACTCTAAATTAGAGATAGTGGAGCGTTGCATAGCAATTTGCCCTTCTAACTCTGCTTGAGTCCCCAGAAATCGGGCATTTTGTGCCTGAATGTCCCCTTGTTTAGCTCCGGCTCGAACTTTAGCCAAGTTGGCTTGGGCAACGGCCACCTGAGTTTTAGCTTGTTCTAGGGCTGCTTTGAGACGATAATGGTTATCGAGAATGGCAATAACCTGGCCAGCTTGAACGCGATCGCCTCGTTTGACCCGTAATTCCATGACCCTTGTCCCTTCGAGAAAAGCAGGGGCGGACACTTGAATAATGTCTCCTTGCGGTTCTAGATAACCCAAAGCAGCAATTCTGGTGGGTAGAGAAGACTTATCTGGGGTTACTTGCATGGAATTAGAGGGGGTTTGACGCGCAATCAGTAAGGAACTATAAACGGCTGTAACCCCGAGACTGAGCAAACCAACCACCGTCAAAAACAGCAATTTGGAACGCCAGGGTTTTTTAGGGTGTCTGTGATCAGAGGGTATCCCATCGGTGAATTGTCCTTCTAGGGGTGAAGGTTGTGGGAAATCACTTTGCGTCATGGTACTAACTTGAGAACGATAAGGGTTAAGATGCTCATTACCCTTATTAACGTTCCCAAGAATCCCTTCTGAAGTATAGTTCATCTGATGAAATTTCATCCCTGACACCTGCTCACGACACACATTTCAAGCTTAATGGGAAAATGTTAAAATCTTGTCAGGATCATTTTAATAGGGCTATGAAACTTAAATACTCTTTAGCCTGGCTGCAACTGAAGCGGGAGAAGTTACGCTTAATTGTTGCCATATCTGGGGTGGCTTTTTCTAATATTTTGATGTTTATGCAGCTAGGGTTTGAAGGGGCTTTATATGAAAGTAATACTCGTTTACACTCTAGTTTAGATGCGGATTTAGTGATGATTAACCGTCGGTCTAAATCCTTAGCTTATTCTTATGTGTTTTCCCGTCGTCGTTTATATCAAACGTTGGGGTTTGAAGCTGTTGAAGGGGTAAGTGAATTTTATGTGGAATATGGTGTGTGGAAAAATTCCGAAACTAATGATTATCGCCCCATTTTTGTCTTTGGATTTGATCCGGATAAGCCTACATTTACTTTAACGGAAGTGAACCAAAATTTAGATAAGCTAAAAAAGCCTGATCATATTTTATTCGATCGCCAAGCTAAACCAGATTATGGTCCGATCGCTGCCAATTATTTACAGAACAAAACCTCTATTAATGAGTTGAATAATCATCAAGTGGAAACCGTTGGTTTATTTACCTTGGGGCCTTCTTTTGCTGCTGATGGCAATATTATTACCAGTGATACTAATTTTCAGGAGATTTTTAAGTTATTTAGACATCATCGTATTGGTTATATTAATCTTGGGTTAATTCGACTGAAACCAGGGGTTGATCCTGAAATAGTGAAAGACAATTTAGAGGCTTATTTACCCGATGACGTTAATATTTTAACTAAGCAAGAATTTATTGATTTTGAAAAGACCTATTGGCGCACCACCACTCCCATTGGGTTTATGTTTCGGTTAGGAACCATTGTGGGGTTTGTGGTGGGAACGGTGATTGTTTATCAAATTATTCAAACGGATGTGGCTGATCATTTACCTCAATATGCCACCCTCAAAGCCATTGGTTACTCGAATAATTATCTATTAGGGGTGGTTTTTCATGAAACTATTATGTTAGCTTTTTTGGGTTATATTCCGGGGTTGGGGATTTCTTTTGCTTTGTATCAAGTGGCTAAAGCAGCAACCTTATTACCCATGAAGTTAAGTGTGGCTCGAATGATTGTTGTGTTCTTGTTAACAGTGGTGATGTGTTGTGTTTCTGGGGCGATCGCCATTCGTAAACTCAAAGAAGCAGATCCGGCAGATATTTTTTAATATTCACATAATCTATAGACAAATCCTGGAAAATAAAAAAAAAATTAAATTATTAGAGGGTTTAAAAATGATGACGTTAACATCGGTTTCTAAAGGCCACAATTTTTAATGATAAGGTCTTAAAAACACATCATTAGGGTAACTACCGATGAACAACAAAATCCTTAACTTATTAGGAGTCGTTGGTGTAACCGTAGGAATGACTACCGTTACCACTGCTGCTCAAGCATCTACCTTAGGCCCCGGTCGTGTCAGCTTTACCACTGAGGGTGGTATCCTATTCAATAACAATGCCGTAATCACTCTAGATACCATTCCTCCTGCTCCTGGTGACCCGGATAACGGAAATAGTAGAGTAACAACTCCATTCAATCCTCTGTCCGCAGAAGCAGGTATTTTCGGTATTGATCCTGATAATCCCTTAGCTACTGCTCCTGATCCTATTCTTTATCCTTATGTTGATCTTGATGAAGTCGTGGCTAAGTTGGATGGCCGGAAATTTCCTACCACCAATGTAGTAACTAATGATTTTATATTAGATCCTGCTCTTTTTCCTCCTTCTCAAACCGACTGTCAGGGAGACGTAAGGATTTGTGATAACGTGATGTACGACCTCACCTTCGGTGGGACTGTGGATGTTACAGATTTTGATCCTTTCCTAGTATTTGATACCGATATGGATGGTCTGTTTGGAGAGGCATCTGGGGAAGGTGATAATCCTTTAGGTGACTTCAAATATTACGTTACCAAGTTTACAAGGCTTGTTGAGGAACCTCAACCCGGCACGTTTGAAGTTTCCTTCGATTTTGATGGTTTCTTTGTTGACATGGAAGGCAACTTTAAAGACACTCCATCTATCGTTTCTCTGTTTACTGGGGTAACAAGTGTTGATCCTGAACTTTTAGATGTTGTTGTTGACCCCGACGATCCTGCGTTTGAAGATAGTTTAGTGTTCCAAGCAGGGGTTAATGGACAAATTACCACTGAAGGACGCAAAGCACCTGAACCCGGTACGATCATCGGTTTAACCGCCTTAGCTGGACTTGGTTTCGGTAGCCGTTTAAAGCGAAAAGTTAAGTAGAGTTTCGCCTTCGTTTAGTGTAATCAATAGGTATGCTGAGCAATGCCGACGTATACCTTTTTTTCAATTTTCCAAGGGTAAGGATGTGAGGCGAAAAAGATGCTTGAAAAAAAAAATTTTTAAGTGACGTGGTGTTTTGGAAACTTATACGTTAGAATTACCCACTAAAGACTGCAATTTTTTGATAAGGTCTTTAAAAACACATACTTTACATAGGGTAAACACTCATGAACAACAAAATCCTTAACTTATTAGGGGTTATTGGTGTAACCGTAGGAATGACTACCGTTACCACTGCTGCTCAAGCATCTACTTTAGGGCCTGGACGTATCAGCTTTACCTCTGAAGCTGGTATCCAATTCAATAACAACGAAATTTTAACCATCAATAACCCCCCTGCTCCTGGGAGTCCTGGAAATAGCCGAGTAACCACTCCAGATAATCCTCTTGATGGTGAAGCCGGTATCTTCGGTATCGTTCCTGGTGATCCAAATACTTATCCTCCTATTTTCCCTATTGAGGGGCTTGCTGATATTGATGAAGTATTAGACAAGTTGGCTGGCCGTCAATTTACAGTCAGAGATCCCTTTGACCCCGTTTTAGCCTCCAATGTCTTAACCAACGATTTCAGCTTCGATGCAGCTGCTATCGCTGCTTTGGAAGCTGCTCAGCCAGGTTCAACCACCTGTCAGGCACCTGGTCCCAACAGAATTTGTAACAATGTTACCTATGATCTCACCTTCGGTGGACTCCTTGATCCTAAGGTAGATTTACCTGCTTTCCTAGAATTTGATACTGATGGAGATGGTGAGTATGGAGAAGCATCTGGGGTTGGTTCTAATCCTTTAGGTGACTTCAAGTATATTGCTACCGCCTTTACACGGATTGTCGAAGATCGTGGTAATGATACCTTTGAAGTTTCCTTAGACTTTGAAGGTTTCTTTGTGGATATGGAAGGCAACTTCAAACACACTGATTCTATTGTTTCTCTGTTTACTGGGGTAACCAGTGTTGATCCTGAAACTTTGGCACCTGATGGACCCTTTATTTTCCAAGCAGGGGTTAACGGACAAATTACCACTGAAGGACGCAAAGCACCTGAACCTGGTACTATCATCGGTTTAACCGCTTTAGCTGGACTTGGTTTCGGTAGCCGTTTAAAGCGCAAAGCTAAATAGTTTTTTGGGTCTAGCATGATCATTTAGGTATGCTGAGGAGTGCCAGTGAGTGCCACTGTATACCTTTTTTCTAAAAAAACATAGCTAATCAAAAATTAAGTAAAGTCCCTAGCCGTATTCAATATGAATGATTGAGAGGTGTCCTAACGGATACCTCTCCTTTTTATATTTTGTTAAAAAACATGAATAATGGAATTTTTAAGAAATCTTCTTCTAACATTGTCAATTAAAGACCGCACATTTTCTCAGTGGTCATTAAAACACCCATAGTGAAGAGAAAGTAACGAATGAATAACAAAATCCTCAACTTATTAGGGATGCTTGGTGTAACCGTAGGAATAACGACAGCTACCACTGCTGCTCAAGCGTCAACATTCGGACCCGGCGGTGTTAGTTTTACATCTGAAGCGGGTATCTTCTTCAATAACAACGCAATTATAACCATTAATGACCCTCCTGCCCCCTTGAGTCCTGGAAATAGCCGAGTAACCACTCCAGAAAATCCTATTGATGGTGTAGCCGGTATCTTCGGTATTGTTCCTGGTGATCCCAATACTTATCCTCCTATTTTCCCTATTGAGGGGCTAGCTTCTATCGATGAAGTATTGCAGAAGTTGGATGGCCGTCAATTTACAGTCAGAGATCCCTTTGATCCCGTTTTAGCCTCCAATATATTAACTAACGATCTCGGCTTCACTATTGCTGCTATCGGTGCTTTGGAAGCTAGTCAGCCAGGTTCAACCACCTGTCGAGGAGATAACAGAATTTGTAACAATGTTACTTATGATCTTACCTTTGGTGGGGCAGTTGATGTTACCACTCTCCCTGCTTTCCTCGAATTTGATACCGATGGAGATGGCCAGTACGGAGAAGCATCTGGGGTTGGAGATAATCCTTTAGGTGACTTTAAGTATTTTGCTACCGCATTTACACGGATTGTTGAGGAACGCGATCCTGGTGCGTTTGAAGTTACCCTAGACTTTGAAGGTTTCTTTGTTGACATGGAAGGCAACTTCAAAGACACTCCATCTATCGTTTCTCTGTTTACTGGGGTAACAAGTGTTGATCCCGAAGATTTGCCTGCTAGCGACGACCCTCCAACGGTGTTCCAAGCAGGAATTAATGGGGCTATTACTACCGAAGGACGACCACCCAATGTTCCTGAACCCGGAACGATCATCGGTTTAACCGCTTTAGCTGGACTTGGTTTAGGTAGTCGCCTAAAGCACAAAGGTAAGTAACCTGAGTTCCGGGTTAAGGGTTCGGAGATAGGCGTTAGATTATAATATGGTGAAGATTTCAGCTAAGGATTTTATTAGGCTTTAAGCTTATGCCGAATTCACGTTAGTTAATTCATAATTTGAAAAATTCCTTGAGCCTATATTATTGATTGATGAGAGGTATTTCTGAAGATATCTCTCCTTTTTAATGACTATTTAACGCCATTGTAATCAAACCTTGTTGACCCACTAAAATTTCTCTGAGTAAACTACAAATACCTACCCAGATAATCGGACTAATATCCACCCCACCCAAAGGAGGAATCACGCGACGGACAGGAATTAATAGAGGTTCAGTGGGTAAGGCAATTAATTTCCACGGAAGGCGGTTTAATTCAACTTGGGGATACCAGGTTAAGACAATACGAAAGATGAATAAAAAGGTCATTAATCCTAAAAATAATCCTAAACCCCAGTTGGCTATATTGACGAAATTCATAATTTTAGACAGTATTTTAACAGTTAATATAATCCTAATTTTAGCATATATAGCCATCATTAATAATATGTGAGCAATAAAGCGAGAAGGAGATAAGCGTATTCATTCGTGTCAACTTACAGGTGAATGGTTATTTCTTGAGTGTCATTGGGAGGGGTTAACTACTACTATTGCGTGATGTGTCCTCCTTATTCCCCGAAGCAATCTCTAACAATACCCAACAGAAAAATAGAGATTGCTTCGGAGGCAGAAATAAGTCTCAAATTAATCTCCAGTAAAGATTTTGCCTCCTCGCAATGACAGTTTCTTGTGGCTTAATTGACATGAATAAACACTGTTAAATCATTAACACTGTGTTTTATTTTTCTAGTAATTTTCTCATAACTGAAACCTGATTTCTATATGTTTCATTCGTTTAAATTTCTATCATTTTTTTACTTAATTATCAATTATCAATCAAGGATTAACTGCTTCGACAATCCAGTTTTTCTCATCATCTAAGTAATAAAGAGTTCTTTGATGGGGATTTCCTCGTAATTCTAAATGTTCGACGTTTTGAGGGTTAAATAAAAGGAGAATAAAATTAGAGAGAGGTTGATTATTTGAAGGAATTTCTTGACAAAAATCTTGCTGGTTATTGGTTAAAGGTTGACCAGGATGGGGCCAGGTAAACTGTTGTTTAGCTGAGTCTGAAAGGTTTTGCCAAACGGTTAACCTTGGGGTTTGATTATCATGGGTTTCATCAATGATGGTCAAATTTCCAGTAATACGAAATTGTTCCCTCGTCTTCGGAAAATACCAACAAATTTCACTAGCAGAATTATTCTTGATATGATTGATTTTTTCACTTCGACTATCGGTGATGATTTGCAGTTGATTACTTCCGTTAAAAAAGCCTCTAAAAACAACCGTACGATTAGTGGGTTTTCCTTGAAGATTAATGGTTGCTAATTGAAAATAACGAGCATTCGCTAAACTTCGGTTGCGATGAAGAGCGCGGGATAAAATAGCTCGCCAAGGGGCTAAAGTTTCATTCATTAGTGAGGAATTAATAGGGTGAAATCATGATAAATTAAGAACAATATTATTATAACAAAAGGAGGATAATAAGATGGATAATGAGCTTTTTTCTTTTTTTCTTGGGGTGACACTCTTAATTGCTTATTTGATTTTTTCAGCGAAAACAGAAATGGGAACTACACTATTTAAGAAAAAAAAGAAGTAACGAGCAGAAATCCCTACCCATGAGGGGATCATAACCGAACCTCAATAATAAGTCATCAATGTTATTCTCATAGTAAAAGGAAAGAATTATATAAGGAGATTATTATGAGTCATAGTTATCGTCATTATCGCCAAGTAAAAATCATTGATAATAATCAACAATCTTCTCCTCAAATTGATGGTTTTGAAGAAATAGTTTGTGATGGAAAGCGTAAAATTTATTACTGGAATAATCCAACCAATAGGTTTAGAGGGGATGAGTCAGATTTTCTGATTTCATCGGTGCTTGATCCCGATAATAACTGGTTTGATACTGAAGAATTATCTTCTGGTATTCGTTATCTTAATCCTCATGAGGTTATTATTAAGGATTTAACCTATCCTCAAAGAAACCAGCAACATCAAAATTCCAAATTATCTCAAATTAAAACATCAATTCAAAAGAGTATAACTCGCATTAAAAAAATAGGTAAACGTTTCCCTTTAGCTTTAAAAGCAGCTTGGAGAGAGTTAAGTAAAGATGATTAAAATGAGTAGGGTGAGCTTGGCTCACCCTACTGTTATGATATGTTATAATCATAGACTAAATTGATAATAAGATAAAAAATGATTTCTCATACCTTTCTCGATTGGATTACAGTTTTTATCTATATTGGATTTACTAGCTTAATTATTTGGGTTGTTTGTTTTAAGAAATAAGTCCATAAGTTAGTTAAAGTTTATCGAGGTTGAGCCAAATATTGCTAAATAAGGTACAATAAAATGGAAACCTAGATTAAACTATTATTTGAAAGCCTGATAGGTAGTAATGCTAAACACAGAAGCGATCGCGAATTATGCCCAAACCAGTGCAGAAAACCTTGACATTAATAAATATGATATTTATGGTTCTTCCATTGATGAAACCAGTGTAGAAGTTGATAACGGAGAACCAAAACAAGTTCAAGCGTCTAACCGTTCTAGTGTCATTGTTCGGGTATGGAATGAGAAGGGAACAGTGGGGGTAACAACCACCACCGATTTAGACGAACTGGGTATAAAATTAGCCCTAGAAACGGCCAAAGAAGCCAGCAAATTTGGTAATACCGAAAATCCCGCAGACTTCAGTCCCAAAGCTCAAGACAGCCTTGCAAATACAGCAGATGAAGTGGTAGAACCGGCTCCCGTTCCGACCTTAATTGATACCTTAATTAAAGCAGAAAAAAACCTCTTAGAAGCCCATCCAGCTATTAAGGGGGTTCCCTACAATGGGTTATCCCAAGAAGATATAAAAAGATTCTATCTCAACAGCGAAGGTTCTCTCCGTCAAGAAGCTCGTTCCTATGCAGTTATTTATCTTTATAGTCGCACAGAAGAAGAAGGAAAAAAACCCAGAGGGGCCAGTGCGATGAAAATTAGTCGAGGGTTAGAAACTTTAGACGTAGATGGCTGTTTAAAAGAGGTGACAGAAAAGACCATTAGCCACATTAATTATCGCACCATTCCATCAGGAAAGTACACCATTGTGTTTTCGCCTAAAGCCTTTTTAAGTTTAATTAGTGCCTTTTCTAATTTATTTAACGCTCAAAATATTTTAGATAAACAAAGTCTTTCTGATCGAGATTCTCTAGGAAAAGAAGTGGCTTCTCCTTTACTTTCTCTGTGTGATGATGCTTTGCATCCTGATAATATTGGGGCAGAAACCTTTGATGGAGAAGGAACTCCCACCCGTCGTGTGGAAATCATTAAAGATGGAGTATTAACAGGATTATTACACAGTGCAGGAACGGCAAAACGCATGAACGCCGAACCCACCGGAAACGCTAACATTGGCTCAAAAGTCACTGTTGGTTCCCATTTTTACCACGTTTTTTCTAACTCAGAAACTAACCCTCAATATAATTTGGATGACGCAGAAAATGTCATTTTAATTGATAAATTACAAGCCCTTCATGCAGGGGTAAATGCGTTACAAGGGTCTTTTTCTTTACCTTTTGATGGTTGGTTAGTTAATAAAGGAGAATTAACCAGTATTGATGCTGCTACGGTTGCAGGAGATTATCTCAGTTTATTGAAGTCCATTGTCTGCGTAGAGTCAGATGCAGAAGTGACACCTGGTGGGGTGTGTCCGAGAGTTTGGGTGAGTGATTTATCGGTGACAGGAGAATAATTTGACATCTATTTTAGAACTAATATTTTAGTTAGAAAAGCAGGGAAAATCTAGAATAGGTATCCTATTTTCCCTGCAAAAATCAACAAAAAATAGATTAGGATAAAACTTTTTCTAAATCGGAAATCTGTGTATATATCCAGCTATCGAAGTTATTTTCTTCTAATACATCAGCCCCCAGGTCTTGATACATAGAAATGGTACTTTCATAAAGTTTTTTTTGAATTCTATAATTATTTTGATTCGGTTTTGGAGGTAAGGCAACAATAGCTAAAGATAAATTTTCAAAGTCTTTTTTAACATCAGTAATCATGAAAGAAATAGAATTTGTTAGAGTTTCGTGAACTTTGACCTCAAAAGAAATGCCTTGAGCAAGAAAGTATGGTTTACCATTGGCAACTGCAACATCGAATTTGTGTTGTGTATAATGTCCTGAAATTGAGTAATCAGGTTTGACTAATTGTTTGGCTTTTTTACCTAAACGCTTGGTCAAAACTGTTCTCACATGACGAGTAGCAAACTTAGCAGCAGCTTGGCGATCGCGTTTAGGCGTGGGGGGGTTTATATCAACTAAAAATTTATTAACACTATCATTTAACACTTGTTCAACATCTTTAAGAGAGCCACGGGGTTCACTAAATTGAATACTATTCATCCAATGATTAGAAAGTTTCAAAAGACGGTCTTCTTTAGGAATATTATTATTTTCATCTCCTGGAAATAATAAACCATTATTGGCTTGAGCTTGCATTGTTTCGGCAAAATCTTGTAAAAAGTCAATTCTTTCTCCACCAAAATCTTTGACACGCTGCCAATTATTGAGAAAAGAAACTTTGACTAAGTTCTCATCAAAAGCAAGCACACCAATATTAATCCGTTCGTCGGCGATAGGATTAGAAACATATTGAATTATGCTGTATTGACTAGGCATGATCTTAGCCTCCTAAAGCAAGTTCAAGGGATTGTAACAGTTGTTTTTGTCTTATAACTAAATACTCAATCATAGCGAGTCTTTCCTCCATAGGGTTCCATGAGCAATACCAGGAGAAATATTTTTTAAATTGGGCGTATAATCAATTAGTTCCTCTGGAATGTCGATCAGCTTTGGTTCTCCAACGGGAGCATCTAAAAGTTTTCCTAATCTACCTACCAGTTGATCGTTGATGATTTGACGATCTGAGCGTTGGGTTTTGACAACGTAATCCTGATTATCTTCACATTCGAGCAAAATGGGTTCAGATTTGGTACGCCAGCTTTTTGTATATTCGATAGCTTTGAGAGGTTGTATCGGTTTGGCAATTTCAGATTCTAATTGTTCTCGCCACTTTTTCTGGTTTTTCTCTTGATAGTTAAAATTGCTCACAAATAGATTGATGAATTAACGTAAGACTATTTTTTTAACCATCGATGTCTTTATTTAGTATACCTCGCTTATTTTAGACTAAAATATTGAAGAAAAGGGTTTATATTAGTTATTCTTAAAGATTTTATCCTGTCTTTATTATCTTTTTCCATTACTATAATTTCATTTTGCTTCTAAGCTATATACCCAAACCCCCAACCCCTGAAAAGTTTGCTTATGGTCATTTCTATTGCTCATCTCGGCCCTGTGGGGACCAATGCAGAAACCGCAGCGTTAGCTTATGCTCATTGGTTAGAAAAGACACAAGAAAAATCCTCTCTATTGTGTCCTTATCCGAGTATTGCTCAAACCTTGCATTCTGTCGCTAAAGGAGACACCCAAAAAGCAATGGTACCGGTGGAAAATTCAACCGAAGGAAGTGTGGCCAGTACCTTAGATACGATATGGCAACTCGATCGCTTGAAAGTTCAACAGGAGTTAGTGCTGCCCATTATCCATGCTTTATTCTCTCGGGGAACTGCTCTAAGTGGCATAAAAACCGTCTATTCCCACCCTCAAGCGTTGGCGCAATGTCAAGGATGGTTACAGCAAAACCTCCCCAATGTGGCCTTAATTC
This sequence comes from Crocosphaera sp., assembly GCA_030065205.1. Taxonomy (GTDB): domain Bacteria; phylum Cyanobacteriota; class Cyanobacteriia; order Cyanobacteriales; family Microcystaceae; genus Crocosphaera. The sequence continues at coordinate 49,750 of JASJDN010000003.1, read as the reverse complement.
CCACCAATTCTACCACCGAAGCCCTACAAAAAATCAGCCTCGAACCCACCGCCGGGGCGATCGCAGCCCCCCGCGCCGCTAAACTGTATCATGTCCCCATTTTAGTCAACCATATTAATGATTATCCCGATAACTGTACCCGCTTTTGGGTGATGACGTTGAACCCGACTCCAACCCTGGGGAGTCGCATCTCGTTGGCCTTTAGTGTCCCTGAGAATGTTCCGGGTTCCCTGATGAAACCGTTGCAAGTGTTCGCTCAACGAAACATTAATCTTAGTCGCATTGAATCTCGTCCCACCAAGCGATCGCTAGGGGAATATGTGTTTTATCTTGATATTGAGGGAAATCATGACGATCCCAAGATTATTGACGCCCTTAATGCTTTAACCCATCATACGGAAGTCATTAAAATATACGGTAGTTATCCCGTCTTATTGCTCAAAGAAAAAGATATTGAGCAACTTTAGAGTCTATTTCAGCACATCTTTAAGGGCGGTGCGGGCGGCTAAATGGTTACGGGTGGAAGTTAAAATTTCGATTTCTCGTTCTAGACGGCCCTTGGTTTCTTGCATCTCTAACAGTGCTTGTTGTTCTGCTGCGACACCGTACAAGTTACCTGCGACCCAATAAGATAATTCTACAGGAAGTTCGGGCAAATCATCGGGTAATTCAATTTTTTGGTCAGTCAACTTAGCCGAAAGACGCACCACATCCCGTAATAACTGTCCGACTTCAGTGGACAAAGGATGAAGATTTTCGGTACTTGGCTTATCCTCTATCCATTCGACTAAACCCACCCGATAGGGCTTTTCTCGTACATATTCGAGGATACGGAACCGTTGTTGTCCCAAGGTTAAAATCTTCATGCGATCGTCGGGAAGCCGTTGAAAACGAATTAACTCAGCACAGGAACCTACTGTAGAAATTTCTCCGTCGACGGGGTTAACCATGACGACACCAAAACGCCGATCCTCTTCTAAGATAGTATTCATCATCATACGATAACGAAACTCAAAGATATGCAGAGGAAGAGGACGACCAGGAAATAAAACAACTTCAGGAAGGGGAAAGATAGGAAGTTCTCGAACTGCAAGGGAAGAAGATGTCATAATATTTAGGCGCGCGTCTTAGCTTTTATTTAATACTGTAACTGATTTTTCTCGATTAGATCAGCTATTGTTAGCAAAAAGGTGAATTTAGACCAAAAATTTGGTTTTCATTTTTTGAGAGATTCAAAATCAGTCTTCATTGTTAGTAACGTCGGTGATTTTAAACATCTCTTTGAGATCAACAATAGTAACCATTTTATCTTGATAAGATATAATTCCTCGACTATATTTTTGGTTGATTTGTTGAAAAGTATTGGTGTTTTCTAACATTTTTTTGACATCAAAGGAAAAAATATCACAAATATTACTAACAATAATTCCACAGGTTAAAGGTAGTGTATCATAAGTAGTGAAAGCCGAATTTTTGCTTAATTTTCTATTAAAGAATTTTATTGGTTAGCTAAATTTTAATCCTCCTGCCTCCTGCCTTTCAACTCCTGCCTCAAGCAAAATTCGGATTAAGTTTGAAGGTGCAAGATGTGAGTCTTATGTAAACTCCAAAGAAAATCCAGTCTATATTTGGTTAGCGATCGCTAGATCAAGTCGACAAATTGTGGGGTTTTATTGCTTCACTAGCCTGAGTTCGGGGTTCGGAGTTTGATCGTATATAAGCCTTTGCCCTGCCTCTTTGAAAGGAATTGAGGCAGTATCATTTAATTAAGAGTGGTGAAGTAATCGTTAAATGAATCAGGAATCTGTAACTATCTGTCTCAGGTAATTCTAGGATTGACAGTAGCACAGTTTTTAGTGATGGGCATTCTTATGGATGGGCTACAACAACAAATTAATGAACTTAATCAAAAAGTTACACAACTCCATCATATTGTTGAACAGCTTAGCCTACAGATGGGGAAGGTTCACCTTCACAATGAAGCGGTCGTTAATGAAAAATTACCGATTCAATCTCAATCTATGGCAAGCGCACCTCCTTCGGTTCCCCCCAGTGTGCCGAAAAAGAACCACTATCAATCAGTGATGGAGCATAAAGATATTTTACTGGATGATCGTGAAAGTCACACGTTAATCGCCCCTGAAGAAGAACCTTTATTAACCACCGATCTTCAAGTTAGACGATTAACCGCGCAACTAACAGCAGCTTACAATCGCATCGCTGCCTTAGAAGAACAACTACTCGCTTGTCGAATAATGCCTTAAGATGGCAAAAGGCAAAGTAAAAGGGGCGGGAAAAGGCCGTTACGTCAGGAGACTCTGGTGAGATTCAATTTTTCTGTTAAGGGTTAATTATTGGGCATAGTGGTTTGAGGAATAGCTGACCCGTTGGGTTGAGAAGGGAGTACAGGATTAGTCGGATAATTACCTACCCCGTTAGCAGGATTATTAGGTAGGGTTGAAGGAAAATTATTAGGATAGCCTCCAGGTAAACTATTTTGGGATGGGAAAGGGCTAAGACTCGGATCATTCCAACTACTACTACCTGCTTCATTTTCCCCAGGTAATGTGGCTAAAGCAACGCGATCGCCCCCGACTTCTCGTAACATATCTAAGACTTGAATCACTTCGTTATAAGTGGCATTTCTAGAAGCATGAAGCACCATTAACCCTTCTGGGTTCAATTGGTGATAGCTCTTGATCTGATCAAAGAGTTGATTACGAGTGACTAATTGTTTTTCCACATAAACTTGGCCAAAATCATCCAAACTCACCACCAACATCTCCCGCATTTGGGGGGTTCCTGATGCTGCTTTGGGTAAATCTAGACTAATGGCTTGCTGACGGGATAGGCCAACAGCCCCCAAGATAAAAAAGGTCAAAATACAGAAGATCACATCGATCATGGGTAAAATTTCGATGCGAACTTCTTGTTGGGAAGAACCATCTTGCCATAACTTCAAGGGTCGAGAATAAACTGAGGAATTAGGGGATTTTTTTTGAGGAGCTTTACTAGCAGTCATAGGTCAATATTTAAGAAAATGAGTATATTAGTGCTTATTCGTCAAAAGTATCTGTAAACTTTGAGGGAGTATTGCCGGACAAAGCAGAAGGATTACCGTTGCTATCTGACCAGCGTTGACGATAAATCACTTCTAACTCACTACCAGCTTTACGAAACACCCTTACCTGATTCGACCAAAGGGACTGGAAAATCCGATAAAAGGTCAAACTAATAATGGCAACAATTAATCCCGTCGCAGTTGAAATCAGGGCTTCTCCGATACCTAGGGTAACACCAGTGGTTGAGGAGGTGCCAAGATCGCTGATTTGGATGTTGCCTAAGGAAGTAATTAACCCTAAGACAGTTCCTAGCAATCCTAATAAGGGAGAGAGGGCAATGACCCCTTCTAATACCTTATCCCCCCGTTTCATCAACGCCAGTTCATCATCAGCCCCTGATTCTAAGGCTAGATGGAACACTTCTGGATCAGGATTGGCTAATCTCAGGGGTCCATAAAGAAAACTGCCTAAAGGATGTTTGCTATATTCTCTAGCCACTTTGGGCGCAGCCTCCCAGTTACGAGCAGCCGTTTCTAGAACTTGATTCAAAATTTTTCCTTCTTTGAGTAAGAATCGTATCCAAAATAAAGAACGTTCAATAATGGTGCTTAACGACAATACTGACAAAATCAGCAAGGGCCACATAGCCACCCCACCTTTTGTCATAATTTCTTGGATATTCACAGTTTTGATTAACCTCCGTTGCTGATCCTCATCGAGAAACAGATTAACAGTTGTAATGATTTATTTACAATTTATTTGATTCATGTTTAGCAATCAATTATATCCTCAAAGAAGGAGATATTGTGGATTCTACAAAGACACAACCGACAGAAACCATTGAACAGGTATTTATGCTTGGAGAGATTGGACTTTTAGAGCTAACTATAGTGAACATTGCCGTATTGTAAATAGGATGGATGCTGATGAGGACTTTAAAAATGACCAAAGCCACCGTCGGCTTTCTCTCGCTTTGTTGTTTGAGTGGTTTAATTGCTATCTCAAAAATATATTTCTCAAGCATTTTCACAGACGTGCAAGGGTTACGGGAAGTTTCCCCAAGAATGGTTTTTCCTCAACCCACGGTTGAAAAAAGACGGCTGGTTGATTCACAAGCGGAATTTGGCTTTAAGTTACTCTCCACTCTAGCAAACAAGCAAAAAAAACAAAATATCTTCATTTCTCCCACCAGTATCGCCCTGACGTTATCTATGCTCTACAATGGGGCAACGGGAACGACTCAAAAAGAAATTGCCAGGGGTCTAAATTTTAACGATATTAGTGTTGATACCCTCAATCGTGCCAATCAAACCCTACAACATGACTTAAATAATCATCCGTCTTATGGATCTTTGGCCATTAATCATTCCCTATGGGCTAGGGAAGGGTTTTCTTTTCGGTATCAGTTTCTCAAAGACAGTCGTAGTTACTATCAAACTAAAATCACCAATTTAGATTTTGCTAGTTCCGAAGCGAGAGGTATTATGAACCGTTGGGTAACCGAAGAAACCCAAGGACAAATACAAACCATTATGGATTCTACTCGGGCTGATGATGTTCTTTTTCTCATTAATACGGCTTCCTTTCAAGGTCTGTGGCAAATGGGTTTTGATAGAAACTTAATCAAAAATAAACCGTTTCATTTGATCAATCAATCGGTCAAGACTTACCCTTTTATGTCTCGCCTAGGAATCTATAATTTCTTGGAAACGTCTCAATTAAAAGGACTAGAACTTCCTTACGAAGAGGGACGTTTTAGCTTATATTTATTTTTACCTAAGTCCGAAAACAGTCTATCTCAGATGGTAGAAGGGCTGAATTCTAAAAAGTTATCAAAATTATTATCTCGATTTCGGAAACGTCAAGGATTATTAGAATTACCTCGCTTTAGGGTAAATTACGAGGTCGATTTAACAGAATCTTTAAAAAAGTTGGGATTTTCAACTATGTTTGATCCAACTCAAGCAGAATTTTCAGAGTTAAGTTCTCATCCTGCTTATGTTAATGGTCTTAAACATCAAACGATTTTAGCCATTGATGAACAAGGGGTTCAAAGTCCTCCTAACAATAATTTACTGATTGCAACGGCATCAAGGGATACAGAAAAACAAGGGTTTTCTTTTATTTTAGATCGTCCTTTTTTCTCGCTTATTCGAGATAATCAAACAGGAAATATTATTTTTATGGGTGTAATTTTTGAACCTTAAAACTAGCTCAAATTCTCTAGAAAATGCTCTAAGTTTAAATCTGATAATTGAATGGTTTTGATGATCTTTGAGGACATTTTTTTCAAGGATCTTTCATAAGCGGGATCGTAATGGGTAATTAATAAATCTTCTACTAGTTGTTTCCATTCTTTTCCTTCTATCCAATCATACCATTGACTAACTTTATTCCATCCATAATAAGTTTTTAGATATTTTAATTTATCTTTGAGAATTTCAGGATTTTCTGTTAAATAAGAATATTCTCCTAGTAAAAAATTAACTCTTTTTTCTAACGGTAACTGAATTTCAACACAAGGGGACTGTTTCATCTTTTTCCACAAGCTTCCTGGTAGATAAACATTACCAATTTTATAACTTTCTGATTCTATCCAAATCGGTTGATGTACATCAAATTGTTGAAATTGTTGTAATAATAAAGAATCAAAATACTTTTGTGATGGCTGACTTTTTACATCACTTTTCCATTTTTCTCCTAATAACGACCCCCGATGATTAGCAACTTTTTCTAAGTCCAAAATCTGATAACCTTGTTGTTTTAAACCTTGTAAAAAATAGGTTTTTCCTGTTCCTGTTAATCCACAAAGAATATTATAATTAAACTGTAGTGGTAAGGTTGCTAACTCTTGACAAACATAAGAACGATAGGTTTTATATCCTCCTTTTAAAACCATTACATCCCAACCAATTTGAGCTAAAATTATAGCCAGACTTTGGGATCTTTGCCCTCCTCTCCAACAATAAATCAAAGGAGTATAGTCAGACTTTTTATCTAAAAACTGCTGATAAATGTGCTGAGAAATATTATTAAAAATAAACGATGCCCCTAATTTTTTAGCTTCAAAAGGAGAGATTTGTTTATAAATTGTTCCAATTTTTCTGCGTTCTTCATTCTTAAGAACAGGTAAATTAATCGCTCCAGGAATATGATCCTCACTGAACTCATGTTCTGATCTAACATCAATAATTTCACTAGGGGTATTTAGTAAGGGAAAAGGAGTGAAATTTGGTATTTTTAAATTCATCGTTTATGGTATTGCTCTCCCATAAGTTATTCTTCTCAAGAAGAGCCTTATCGATCATCAAGTTGAGAAAACCCGCCGCCCCGTAACGACTGGAGCGGGGTCGGGGGGATTTGACGGCAAAAAGAAGCCTTTAGGCTTCTGATTCAACGTAAAGGAATAAAAGACCCATCACAGCAAAAGCAAGGACGGGAAGTAAAGCAACGAAAATGGCTGGTAAGTAAGCAGCTGCGTATGTACCTGTCATTTGTTATGATCCTATGTTTTTAATGTACAGTGTTGACATACTCCACTCCCTGAAGTGAGTGGATTCTCCAAACATCACTGTTTTGGATTACTGGTTCATCCAGACCGCTTAACTATCTCCACTCTCGTAGTCGTTAGCCAGAGGCGGGGCTGTCCCCAGTCGTTTAGGTGGTTAGCCTCAGTTTTCGGATGTCCTCCGATACTGTTGAGTAACATCCTGAATCCTACTGGAAAGTTTGCCGAGATGGAGCAATTATAAAGATTCTTAACATTCTGGCCAGAGACAGACAAAAAAGGGGAGGCTAATCAATATACTTCATAAATAAAGAAATTCTGCTTTTCAGGATTTCGACCCATAAGGCCGTGGGACACACGGTGTCAGTCTGTGGAATGAACCTAAGACCAAATCTCCTTGAGAGGGTTGGCGGTTGCGATGAAACAGAAACCTAAATCGTGAGATTTTGGAATCCCTGCCGTTTTAAGGCGAGGGAGGGTGTCAAAACAGCCAAAGTTTAATCATTCAAAGAGAAATCCATATGGCAATCGACGCAATTCAACATGGTGGAGACCCTCAAGTGGGCAATTTAGCCACTCCCGTTAATTCTTCAGGGTTCTCTATTCCTTTTATCAGAAACCTTCCTGCTTACCGTAAAGGATTATCGGCTAACCGTCGCGGTTTAGAGATTGGTATGGCTCATGGTTATTTTATCTATGGACCATTTTATCTCCTTGGACCCTTACGCAACACCGAATACGCCAGCACTGCTGGGTTACTCGCTGCAGTGGGTTTAGTCGCTATTTTAACCATTGCTTTATCCATGTACGCTACCGTTGGTGTCAGCAAACCCACAACAACCTTAACCACTCCTGATGTTCCCGAAGATTTAGGGACCTCCGAAGGTTGGGGTGAATTTGCGAATGGTTTCTTTATTGGGGGTACAGGAGGAGCATTTTTTGCTTATCTTCTTTGTCAAACTCCCTATATTGACCTAATTAAAACAATCTTAGGTTAATATTTTTGTACATCAATACGCATTTTTAATGTGTGTTTCGGGGGTTAACTTAGGTTAGCCCCCAATTTTGTTATTAGGAACGATTCACGGGATAATCACGTCCATCGGTCTGATAGGGTTTGTTCGGCTCAGTGGCTATGCTTCAGTTTAAAATACAATTCGATAGTGATATTCCTGCCTCAAAACAACTGTTTGATCAGATTCGCTTTGCTATAGCCTCTCGTCAATATCCTCCTACCCATCGTCTCCCTAGTACCCGTCAACTCGCAACCATGACGGGACTACATCGCAACACCATCAGTAAAGTTTATCAACAACTCGAAGAAGCTGGCTTAGTTGAGTCCATTGCGGGTTCAGGAATTTACGTTAAGGCACAAAATAACGACGATATCTCCTTTCCGAAGTCTCCTCTATTCACTCAATATCCCCAAGAAAGTCAACTGGTTTATAAAAGCGTCGATGAACTTCTCAGACAAGGGTTAACCTTCTCCCAAGCAAAAGAGTTATTTTTAGCAGTGATTGACTGGCGGTTACGCTGTAGCGCACAAGTGCTTGTCACCGTTCCCAGTCGAGATATGGGGGCCGGAGAACTCATTTTACAAGAGTTGGAAAAAGCGTTGGCCATCCCTGTAGAATTAGTGGCTATAGAAGACTTAGAGCAAGTCTTATCCAAAAAAAAATCGGCCACTGTAGTAACCAGTCGTTATTTTCTTCCCGAAGCAGAATCCATTGCTTCTCCCTACGCCACCCGTGTTTTACCCATCGATATCTACGATTATGGTAAAGAATTAGCCATCATTAAAGAATTGCCGAAAGACACTCGTTTAGGCATTGTTAGTTTAAGTCCAGGAATTATTCGGGTAGCAGAAATTCTTATCCACAGTTTACGGGGAGATGATTTATTATTAATTACGGCACAAGTCGGCGATCGCCGTCAACTGTTAACCTTGGCGCGATCGGCACAAACCATCATGAGTGATCCGGCCAGCTATGATTTGGTTAAAGAAGCCATACTCACCGTTAGAGATGATATCATCCGTCCGCCGGATATATTTTGTTCTGAATATTATATTGGGGAAAAGTCCATTAATCTCCTAAAACGGGAATTAGGACTTGGATGATGGAATTCGCGCAAAGGCGCAAAGACGCAAAGAAAGAATGCTGGGAGGTTTGAGATGAGAGAAAATGAGATTGCTAAGGAAATTGTGGATGCTGCTTATCAAATTCATACAGGGTTAGGACCTGGTTTATTTGAGTCGGTTTATGAGACAGTGATGGCTTATGAGTTAAAAAGACGGAATTTAGAATTTGCGAGACAATGCCCTATTTCTATTGTTTATAAAGGTATTCACTAAAAAAATTAGGACTCCTCATTAACTTCAACACAGACTTAATCAAAAATGGAATTACCCGCCTTGTCAATAACCTCTAAGACTCAACCGTCCCATCCTTTGCGCCTTTGCGTCTTTGCGCGCCTTAAAAACCCTGACTCACAGCCAAAACTAAAGCCGTCCCCAATAAACACAAAATTCCCATCATTCCCCCTAAAGGTTGCTGATAAATACCAATAATCCAGTTTTTACCTTTTCCTGTATAAGAGATCATTTGAGCAGCATCTAAAGAAGCTAACCCCCATACCCAAGCCGTATGAAGTCCCCAGGCTAACCCTATACTCCCCCCATCAACCCATCTGGCGATTACCAACACCATTCCCATTAACCACAGTCCGGGCAACTGGGGAAGGGTGGTTTGTCTTTCCCAGAGTAAATGGAGAAGCGCAAAAATACTACTAATAATAATGGCACTCACCCAAGGATTATAATCTGTTTCGAGAATGGTTTGAAAAATACCCCGGAAGACCAATTCTTCGGTGATACCAATCCATATTGCTAGTACAAAAATCGGTAAGATAACCTTTCCTAGTTCTTTGAGGTTCTCACCCTGCCATGTTAGCCACCCTAACCCCCCTTCAAGAGTAAAAACCACCACTAACCCTCCTAACCCCAAAAGAAGCCCCATACAAAGGGAAAATAGAAGCTCCCATCCCCAAGATAATCCGTAGTCAGATAATGAGGTTCCTTCGGTTATCAGCGTTAACCATCCTAACCAGGGAACCAATAGGTACAAGGGGACTAATAAGGGGATCTTTTGTTCAGCTTCTAAGGGTTGAAAGGGTTTCCAGTTCAGCCTTTTACCTAATAAAAACGCTATGGGTAGCCACAGGGCTAACCATATTAATAAGAAAAGACCGATTTTACTCTCACTAGGAAGGTCCTGGACACTGGTCAACCAAACAGGCAAATGGGAAGGTAAAAATACTTCCCTTATGCTCTGATCTGGGGGAATAGGGAAACTATTTTTGACGCTTATCAATGACATTATAATGACGAATCAGCCAGCAACTTCTTATCTGACCATAACATATTGCTTTTTTAGGTTCCGTCTCATAATGTAACCGACATTTATTTTATGGGAATTATCGCTTTTACCCTTGTCTGATCCAACAGAGAAAGGACAAAAGCTTAACCTTTCTTTTTGACTTGGTTTTAGCGATTTTAGTCCCATGTTTGACTAACAATCAACAGCCTCTAGGCTGCTTCTTCTTCATCAGCGCCAACTTGTTTAAGATGAATATGCTTGTAGCCTAATTTAATCTCAAATTCGTCCCCTGGTTTCAATCCCATCTGCTCAGTATAGGTAGAACCAATGACAATTTGACCATTCTTGTGAACACTGACTCGGAAGGTAGGTTCACGGCCACGACCATCTTTAGTGGACCCTGGTTGTAAAGGAACGCCTTTGGCGGCAAGAACTGCATCATAAAAGTCCGTTAAGTTAACACGAACTTGCCCATCTTTTGTGACTGAGTAATAGCCACATTTTTTCGCTGTTTCTCGGCGAGGCTTATCGGATAACTGTTTTAGTTCTTGAAGTAAGGCTTTTCCAGTTAAGGGAGTAGGATTTGGATCAACGGTGTCAGCCATAATTTTATCAATGTCCTTTGATTTTCTTTCAATGATGACTAGATTTTTTAGATCATTATTGATCATATCAAAAATATAGCGTTAAATTCCTAAAGTAAACCAAAAAAATTTCAAGAATTATGAAGTTGATAACAGGGAGTTTAAGGGACGAAATTTGCTCGAGTCGGCTCAAACCGAGATAAATTCCTCTCCTATCTCCTCTAAGGTTACGGTTGTCGAACCTTAAAAGAAAAGAGGTAAAGTTCAGGAGAAATAAGCCCAAAACCTGCATCAAAAAAGGGTTTGCTGAACATAATTCTAGTTACGTTGAGGGTGGGAAATGTGGGAAAGGTGAGGAGTGTGGGGAGTGTGAGCAGAATTTTTATTTTGCTCGTTAACCTATTGATATGAAAACTGCTCTGAGACTTTTAAGCAAGAAATCTCAGGAACGAGATAGGATAGAAGAGATCCATCCATTTTGTTATGTTCTCATGGAAGTATTGTTTAAAGTATGGCGACAAAAACCCCATCAAAGTCCTCAGCTACAGACCTATAAACTAGAGGTTCAAGCTGGCAATACCATTTTAGAATGTTTGAATCGCATCAAATGGGAACAAGACGGGAGTTTGGCCTTCCGTAAAAATTGTCGCAATACCATTTGTGGTAGTTGTAGCATGAGAATTAATGGTCGTTCTGCTTTGGCCTGCAAACAAAACGTAGGACAGGAGTTAGAAATGGCATCCTCTATGGATAACGGAGACTTACCGACTATCACCATTGCACCCTTGGGAAATATGCCGGTGATCAAGGATTTAGTGGTGGATATGGCGGGTTTTTGGGATAAACTACAGGAGGTTGATCCTTATGTGAGTACCCAAGGGCGCAACATTCCTGAGAGGGAATTTTTACAGACTCCTGAAGAGCGATCGCAGTTAGATCAAACGGGTAACTGCATTATGTGTGGAGCCTGTTATTCTGAATGTAACGCCTTAACGGTCAACCCTGAGTTTGTTGGACCTCATGCTTTAGCTAAAGCACAACGGATGGTAGCCGACTCCCGAGACACGGAAGTAGAAGCACGTTTAGAAACCTATAACCAAGGGACTCAAGGGGTTTGGGGTTGTACACGCTGTTATTATTGTAATGCGGTCTGTCCGATGGAAGTTGCCCCCATGGATCAAATTAGTTATCTTAAACAAGATATTTTAGAGCGCAAAGATGCTCAGAGCAGTCGCTCCATTCGTCACCGCAAAGTGTTGATCGACTTGGTGAAACAAGGAGGATGGATCGATGAACGGAAATTTGGGGTTTTTGTGGTGGGTAATTATTTGAGAGACTTACAGGGGTTACTCTCCCTTGCACCGTTAGGGTTACGAATGTTAAGCAGTGGTAAATTTCCTCTTTCCTTTGAACCGTCGGAAGGAACCCAAGAAGTGCGATCGCTGATTGAAATGGTACAAAATTATCATTAAATTTGGAATCTGAGAACTAAAAAAGGGGGACATTATTTATATAAAAATTCCCCCCACGCTTCCCACACTCCCCACACCTCCCATACTCAACTTAACGAATGGGACTTTGCTAACCTCAAAATGCTCAGATTTCCACTTATAAAAGTAATCAACATACATTTCATAGAATTCTGCTTGAGTATCAGGCAATTGTGCTTCTTGAATCTGCCAGGAAGCACACAATAATGCTAACCGTAAAGGATTTTTTATTAAGTCGCGCAAACGAGATTTTTCAGGATGATCTAACTCTATTTTTAATATTTTTTTTATCTTAGTAAAACAATCTAACAATAACCAAACTTTTTTTGTTGAATCTTTTGTTTTAATTCATTCTTTGCTTGTTCAATTAATTCTTCTTCAGCAATGGCACAACATAACCAATCTGAGGTTATAAGTTTAGTTATTGCAACCATGCGCTCAAATCTCTATCAATTAAAGTTGCTAATTGAGTAATATCATCAGCAAAATATTTTGTTAAAGCTTGATCTAATTAAAGCTTGATCTAAATCATTGCTTAGTTTGGGTTTTTTTGTTTGACTGCAAAATTAGGCTAAGAACAATAACAAAATTATAGTTTATCTTACAGCAATTTATAAACTTAAGACTGTCATATGATGGCTTGGGAAGTATGAACCCTTTACAATTTGTTAAGATATGCTATGATAACAATGTTTTAAATTTTGTACATTGTTTAAATAGTTAAGAGATTGAAGTAATAGAAGAAAATGGATGATAGTATCTCATTTAACATCGATATAGATACCCTAGTTGTTTTTATTGTTGTCGGCTTAGTGTTGATAGTTATCAGTATTGGGGTTTTTGTCTTACCTAGAATTTTAGGAAATATTATTACAAAAATCTTTTCCGAGGAAGTTAAAGTTATTTATGACAAGCTTATTCCCCCTTATCAAAACTGGTTAGTATTAGTCGGTTTGTTGACGATTACAGATATTAGTTTACTTATTTTTTCCTTACCAAGTTGGTTAAAAATTATAGAAATACCGTTAAGTTTAGCCATTGTTTTTACGGTGATTTGGGTAGGATTACAAATCTGTCAAACCTTTTTTGATGATTACTTATTACAGGTTGCTATCGGAAATAGTAGTAAACTCAATAGTGAATTTATTATTATTGCCAAATATCTAGCCAATGCGGCCATTATTGTCATTGTTCTTTTCATCTTTGCTGAAACCCATGATATTAATGTTTTAGGATTATTAGCCAGCTTAGGAATTGGGGGATTAGCAGTAGCTTTTGCCGCACAAAAAAGCCTAGAACAACTCCTCGGAGGAATTGTACTTTATTTAGATAAACCCTTTATTGCTGATGATTATATTGGCTTACCCGATGGAACTTTTGGTAGAGTAGAATCGGTAGGATTAAGGTCAACAAAAATTAGAACGTCAGGGAAAGGAACCCTGATGATCGTACCCAATAGTTCCTTAACTCAGATGAGTATTGAGAACTATACCGGGGCAAAAAAAGTAGTTTCTCTCATTTATTTAACCTTTTATCGATTAATTCCCAAAGATGAAGAAGCACTAATTCGTCAAGTTATCTTAGACAGTACCAGTGATATTTTTGGTATTGATTCTCGTAGTACCGATGTTATCTTTAAAGAAGTCAGTACGAAGAATGGAAAAACATTAGTTACCCAAGCACAAATTAACTTCTTTATTTTAGGTTCAGGAGAAGTTTCGATGGAGTTACGCCGTCAATTTTTGGAGATTGCTAATCAACAAATTACCTATCAATTGAAAGAATATGGCATTGATTTTGACATAGAAGATAGAACCATTAATGTTGATTCACCTATTACTGTTTAATAATCATTGATCATGACAGTTGTTATCGAATATTTAACAAATTTATTTCAATTTGATGAAGGAACCCAAAAGTATATCATTACCTTTGGGTTACAAATTTTAATTTTTCTAATTTTTGTCCTTTTATCCCTTGTAATTGGACGATATACCCCTTTGTTAGTTAGGCTAATTATCCAACGATTTTCCCCGAAACAAGTTGCCAGCATTTACGAAAATTTAATTACTCCTATAGAAGAGTTATTCCGTATCACTGGTACCTTAATTTTAGTGTCTATTTCTCTAAATTTTCTAGTTAAATATCCAGGAATTTATCGATTTCTCAACTTCTTTATCGATCTGGCTGTTATTAGTAGTTTTGCTTGGCTTTGTTCTCGCCTGTTTCGCCAATTCGTTCGCTTTTATGGCATCGAATTAATTAGGAAACTCGGGAGACAAGTCGACGAATTATTATTGGTTTTTGAAACCATTGCCAATGTTATTATAGGCTTTATTGCGGTGTTAGCCTTTGCCCAAAGCCAACAAGTTAACCTAGTGGGATTATTGGCCAGTTTAGGGATTGGGGGTTTAGCCATTGCTTTTGCGGCACAAAAAACCCTGGAACAGTTATTAGGAACCTGTGTATTATATCTTGATCGCCCGTTCATTCCTGGAGAATATATACGGCTTCCTAGTGGGCTATTTGGTCGAGTAGAATCCATTGGTTTACGGTCAACAAAAATTCGGACAGCCGCAAAAAGTACCTTAATGATCGTTCCCAATTCTATCATGGCCAACCTCGAAATTGAGAACGTCACCCGTGGAAAAAAAGTCATGGTGTTACTTTATTTAGACTTTCTCAAAAAGTTAGAAGATTCCGAACAGGCCCTGGTTGAACAAGTGGTAAAAGAAAGTACAGATGCTTTATTTGGGATTGATCCAGGGAGTACCAAAATTTCCTTATTTCCCAAAGAAGGAAGCGACGGAATTCGTGCTAGAGTTACCTTTTTTATCTTAGGTTCTAGTGAAAATTCCATCGAATTAAGAAAACGGTTATTAGAATTAGCCAACGAAACCATCACCAGCAAACTTAGTAATTATGGTATTGAATTTACTGTACAAGAACCAACCATTTATGTAGAATCCCCTGTGACTATTTAAACGTTAGGAGTCAATATTTTGGTAAACATTCGTTGTGGTAACATTCAATTTAATAATATTGAAGCCATCATTTTCGATAAAGATGGAACCTTAGAAGACTCGAATAACTTTTTACGAGAATTAAGTATCCGTCGCGCCCGTTTATTAGATGCCCAAATACCCGGTATTGGAGAACCTTTATTAATGGCATTTGGCTTACAAAATACTCAATTGGACCCCACCGGTTTAATGGCCGTCGGAAGTCGTCAAGAAAACTTAATTGCTGCGGCTGCTTATATTGCAGAAACTGGAAGAAGTTGGTTTGAAGCCTTAGAAATCGCTGAAAATGCTTTTAGGGAAGTTGATAAATATCTCAGAAAAGATCGAACCACCTCCCCATTATTTGCTGGAAGTTTAGATGTGTTAAAAACCTTATCTGAGGCAGGATTAAAATTAGGAATTCTCTCGGCTGCCCCCACCCAAGACGTTGAACATTTTGTCCAGGAACATAATCTTTCTGATTACATTCAATTAATGATGGGAGGGGATCAAGGATTAAGTAAACCAGACCCCCAACTATTTATTAAAGCCTGTCAAACTCTCATCACATCCCCTGATAAGACATTAATGGTAGGAGACTCTGAAGGTGATATTCTCATGGCCAAACAAGCAGGAGTAGTCGGAACCATTGGTATTTGTTGGGCTAACCCTACAGCCCCTCATCTCAATCAAGCGGATATTGTTATCACTCAAATTGATCAAATTCAAGTCTATTAAACCATCAAATCATCCAACAAAAATAGAAACTTCTACTCAATCCCGATTTTAGGGTGTATGATGTTACATTAACAAAACTTTTAATCTGTATCGTTATTAGAGAGGGTAAAAAAAATTGTCTCGTCGTTATCTATTTACTTCTGAATCCGTTACCGAAGGTCATCCCGATAAAATTTGTGACCAAATCTCTGACACTATTATTGATACCCTTCTCGACCACGATGATCAAAGTCGGGTAGCAGCAGAAGTGGTTGTCAACACCGGTTTGGTCTTAATTACCGGGGAAGTTACCTCTAAAGCAAATGTTAATTTTGTGGAATTAGCCCGCAAAAAAATTGCAGAAATTGGTTACGTTGACGCTGATAATGGTTTCTCGGCCAATAGCTGTGCGGTTTTGGTGGCTTTAGACGAACAGTCCCCCGATATTGCCCAAGGCGTTACTCAAGCACACGAACAACGCAAAGCCCTCAGTGATGATGAACTAGACCAAATTGGGGCTGGTGACCAAGGCATTATGTTCGGTTATGCTTGTAACGAAACCCCTGAATTAATGCCCTTACCCATCAGTTTAGCCCATCGTTTTTCCCGTCGTTTAGCTGCAGTTCGTAAAACGGGAGATTTAGGTTATTTACGTCCCGATGGCAAAACTCAAGTATCCATTGTCTATGAAGATGGTATTCCTGTGGATATCGATACCATTCTCATCTCCACCCAACACGATGAAACCATTGGGTCAATTACTGATAACGATGCGGTTCAAGCTAAAATTAAATCCGATCTCTGGGATGCGGTGGTTTTACCGGTTTTAGGGGATATTGATATTAAACCCTCTCAAGATACTCGCTTTCTCGTCAATCCCACCGGAAAATTCGTCATCGGTGGTCCTCAAGGGGATGCAGGATTAACCGGTCGTAAAATTATTGTGGATACCTACGGTGGTTATTCTCGTCACGGTGGCGGGGCATTTTCTGGTAAAGACCCCACTAAAGTTGACCGTTCGGCTGCTTATGCTTGTCGTTATGTGGCTAAAAATATTGTGGCTGCTGGTTTAGCGGATAAGTGTGAAGTGCAACTCAGTTATGCCATTGGGGTTGCCCGTCCTGTTAGTATTTTAGTGGAAACTTTTGGCACCGGTAAAGTAGAAGAAACCAAGTTATTAGAAGCGGTTAAAGAACTGTTTGAATTACGGCCTGCGGGTATTATTCAGTCTCTTAACCTGCGTCAACTCCCCTCTCAACGGGGTGGTCGTTTCTATCAAGATGTGGCTGCTTATGGTCATTTTGGACGCACTGATCTTGATCTTCCTTGGGAAGCAACAGATAAAGCAGCTTTACTCAAAGATGCTTTATTAAAAGTTGGCGTTTAATATTCAGTATGAAAATCAGTCAGAGTTTCAGGGAAAAGGGTTCAACTCTTTTCCTTTTTCTTGATATGTAAGTAACGAGAAAAGATGAGGACATGAGGACATAATAATATTATGTCCCTACAGATTCCCCCGTAGGGATTTAACCCTGTTAAATCCTTGACCCCGTTAAATATTTGTTAAACATTAGGGAGCCAATTCCCATGAAACCCACCAGGAACACGAACTGGTAAATGAACCGTGGCAATGGGTTCAGAGTCAAAGTTTTTGGGGTCAATGATCACAAAATCACTGGTGTTGGTATTTTCATTATAAACAAACGTGACCACATAACCATCTAACTCAGATTGACCCTGAGAACTGGGAATAAACGCTGCTTCACCCCCATAACATCCGGGTTTAAATTGATGGATTTTATAGGTTTTATCCCTCACATTATATTGCACAAGAGAAGGAGATAAATTAGGAATTTTTTTCTGCAATGATAATTCAGTATCATAATAAGATGTATAACCAAATTGATAAGCTTTTCCTACATAATTCTGATTAATGACTGGTAATTCTACAAAACGATCATCTAAATCTTCAAAGTCCATTTTATGAGTTTGTAAATTGATGGTTAATCGTCGTAAATTAGACTTATGAGTTAACATGGTTTCCCAATTGTTGTCTGCTTGGATTTTAGGATAAGCGACATAATCTATAGATAATTGATGATCCCTTTCAAAACTATTCATAAAATGCCAAGTCCAAAAAGCATCAGTTTTTAAATAAATGGGTTTTTTCTGAAGATTATGACGATCTACTAAAATAATAGTTGTTCCTTCTTCTTCTTGCCAAACAAAAGGAATTTTATTATTTTTGGCATTGGTCATATCAAAGACTAAAGGACAATTAAAAAAGATAATATAATTTTCGGTCATGGCCATATCATGAATCATCGTGGGTTTGGGAATGTCAATGGCCAATTCTTGGATAATCTTATTATTACTATCAGCAACATAGTAATGTAAATAGGGGGTGTTAAAAAAAGAATAACGGTAAAAATGTAACTCTCCCGTATCAGTATCAATTTTAGGATGGGCCGTCATTGCTTGTTGTAATTGCTGATTAAAGTCCCATTCTCCTATGGTTTCTAAATTTTTATTGACTTCATAAGGTAAACCGGTTTCATATAACGCAAGTAGTTTACCTCCGTGGGAAATAATATTAGTATTGGCGTAATTTTTAAACTTTAATTCGTTTAATTGTTTTCCTTCAAACATTTCATACGTTAGTCCACGAGTTTGAATCCAACGATTTTTATAATTAACTTCCCCATTGTTAAAATAAACCCCGTGTAACATCCCATCTCCCTCAATGGGATAACTATAGGATTCCGGTTTAAACATGGGGTTAGGACCATTTCTTACATACATTCCCTGTAATTGTTCAGGAATATTACCCGATATTTTCAAGTTATTAATCTCCACTTCTTCAAATACCGGTGCATTAATTCCTTGTAAAAAAACATTGTTACTCTTCCAGCTTTTATAGGATTTATACTGTTTATAAATCGGTGTGGATTGACTGGGTAATTGATGATAAGCGATCGCAGTCATGGCCGCGAGGGATGATTGAATTAAAAATTGTCTTCTTTTCATAATAAATCACCTTAAAATTGACTATTTTTCATCATTTTGGTAGCTAGTGCTGTATTAATTGAAATACCTTCTGTGGGAAACTCTTTCATCACATCAATGGCTGTCCATCCTTCATCGTTTTGATTAATAGCAGCCGAAATTAATGCCCCACGAATGGCATAAAATCCGTTACGGTTAGGATGGGTACTAAAAATATCCCCCATGCTTTTTAATAAGTCTTCCATTAATGGGGTTCGTAATAATCTAGAAAACCTAACTCCATCAATACTATGCTTTTTTTGTAACGTTTTTCGCAATTCTGTTAAAGTTTTTTCATCAAATTGACTAGCAAAAAAAGCAAATTCTTTGGTAATTCTTCCTTCTTCTGCATAAATTTCTAAAGACTCTACAGACAAAGGAAACTTTAACGGACCATAAATAAAATAGAGAGTTTCTGCACTTAAAGCAGGTCGTGGTATCAAAGGAATCAAAACGAAAGAAATTCCTAAGCAAATACGAGTTAAAGGATTCATTTTTGTATAAAAAGTTACTGTTTTTCCCTAATCTTAAGGGGGTCTGTTAACTTGTTGAGTCTAAAGTAACTTTTAGGGTTGACCCTGATTTAATAAGGAAATTTTAAGACATAAAAAAACAACCATAAATTATGGTTGTTCTTAAAATTTATCAGTTAAGATGGGTTAGAGTAAAGACTGTAATTTAATAGAAATTCTAGTATTTTTACCTACGACCATAACCGCAGACTCGCCAAACTTTGGCGGACCGGTTCTAATAACTGGATTACTAGAAAAACCAAATTTTTCGGTGGGAATTCCCAAAAAATTACGATTCAGTTCCTCATCTTCATTGTTGTCCCAAAAAACTGCCACTGCGTAGGTTCGAGGTTCTAAATTATCAAAAGTGACCTCTAATAATTTATCGGTAATCTTGACGCATTGGGTGTTCACTGCATCCTCTTTACTATCGGGAAACCCTCTTCCACTAGAAAAGAGACTCAAGCAGACTTGTCCTTTAGTTTCACTTAAACCCGCGATTTCAACCGTCAGGTTACTGGTTAGACTCCCATTAGCTGGTTGATGTAACATTAAAGCTGTACTGGTGGACAGCAGTAGATTGGTTAGTAGAGAAGAAGATTTCATTTGATTGTTGATAGAAGGTTAAGAATAAAAGTGATGGAAAATTCTGCTTCAAGATAGAGAGATCATGAAGTCGTTATAAATCTTTATAATATCTTAAGATGAACTCGAAGAGAAGAGAGGGGAAGTTAAGCCAACAAATCAAATTGGTCTAAATATAGTGAGGATTAGGGCAATTTTAGGGATTAAAGACATCATCCTCAATTCCTACCCACCACTCCCCCAATTTCATTAATTCTTGGTGTAATTCAGCCATTTTTGCTAAATATTCGTCCGAGGAGAGGTTATGACGATTTTCTTCTAATTTTTTAAGTCTTAACTGTATCAACAACCAAGGTTGTGATATTTTGTCTGTTTCTTCAATATAGCGGGCCAATTCTTCACTATTCATAAATCAATTAATTAAACTTATTAGTAATAAATAGAATCATCAGGCTTTTTATAAAAATTATAAGATGGTTTAATGCCGAAAATTGTTGGTAACCCATCCGCATCAATGGACACTTCTACTGTTCCATTTTTTTGAATATGATACGCATCAATAGAACAACTTATTTGTCGATCTTCAGATAGATTAATTATAATTGTTTTTGCTGGAGATGACAAAATATGATTGTAGGATTTTTGTTCGTAATCTTTACCTAATTTTTCAGCTTCTTGCCATAAAATTTGATAATTTTGTCGAAGTTTTTGTCTTTGTTGTTTTCTAAATGGGAATAACTCAATCAATTTCATGAAATTGTTTTAACGGAAAAAATAAAACTTGATCAAGGGTTAAATTATTCACCGACAAATCAACAGTATTATTAATTTCAGTCATTTTAATCGGAGGAAAACCCTATTTGGTATTAAAAGAGATTCATCTTTTATCAGTTTTCATCTTCATAATTTCTTGACTTAGCTTATTAATAGTTACGGGGCCAGCAGTTCCATCAACAGGAAACAACTCGTATTGTTTTTGGAATTCTGAAATTGATTGAGCTAACTCCACAGTAAATTCTTCATTATCTATTATTCCATTAAAAAAACCAACCTGAGACAACATTTGTTTTAAATTCGATATCTTCATATCCCAATTTTTTAAATGAAGTAAAGAATATTTTTTTTGCTCTTCAAGTTTTTTCTCACTGTCCAAATTATTCAAATAGTTGAACCAAATTTGATAAGATTCTCTTCTCTTATCTTTCGCTTCTTCAGGTAGAATTTGTTCTCTCATTGATAGTGCCTGAAGAGACTTAAATACTTTAGCATCTAGTTCCAGCTTTTGTGATAAATTTTCTTCCAAATTTTTAGTGCTTTTTTCAATTTTTTCTCCTACTTCTTGAATAATTTTGTCTCTAAATTCAATTTCAATATCTTTAAACTTAAATTGTTTAATATTAGGGAAAAGGGCAGCAACAAAAGAAATAAAAAACCAATAGATAGATTGTTTCTTTATTTCTACTTCATCAATATAGAAAAAAGTATGAATAAAGATGACAAAAGATAAAAAAGCAAATAAATAGCCCACAAAATCGAGTTTGTTAAAATTATTGAGCAATCTTTTAGTCTGATTCATTGATTTTCTCATTTCCGTACTTTCTTTCTTCCTTTGAACATCAAAATAAAGTTTAGTCAAAACCCACCTTTATTTTGTTATAAAAAATCATTAATTAACAGAATTATCAGCTTGTTTAGATTGATATTGACTGGCAATTAAAGCCACCAAAAACCACCATAACGTATTAACTTGAGGACGATACCAAACCGTGTCAAATAACCCTTGGGCCATTAATCCAGCCATAGCAGCGATCGCCGACATTAACCACATACCATAAGCATTATTTTTATCCCGTAACCGTTGAATTTGTTGCACCCCTTGACTAACAGTAACAACAATTAACCAAACAAAAAGACTTAACCCAATTAAACCGGTTTCCACTGCTGTTTCTAACAATACAGAATAAGCACTTAACGCACTATATTTCGGACTCATATAAAGGGGATAAATCTTATTAAATGCAGCATTCCCCGGTCCAATCCCAATTAACGGGCGATCGCGGATCATATCTAATACCGCCATCCAGACATTAATGCGAAAATTATTACTACTATCTCCCCTACCCATAAAGATACTCATCACCCTAATTCTTAACGAGTCAACAGACATAATAGCAGCAAACATTAACCCCCCTAAAATACCAAACACTAACGGTAATAACCACTTGCGCCAAAAGGGGGATAAATTGTTTTTAAACCAAACAAAAAAGAGGAGTAGAAATGTTGCTACCAAAGCTACCATTGCGATCCAACCGCCACGACTTCCCGTAAAATAAAGACAAGCCGTATTAACCAAAGTAATCGTAATCGCTAACACTTTAGGGACTAAACCTCGCCAAACAAAAAAAGCAGCAATTCCCAAAGCAATAGAAGGTATTAAATAAGCCGATAATAAATTAGGATTACCCAAATAACTATAAACCCTGGTTGCACCCGCTAATTCCGAGGTGGGATCATTCCAAGTGGCCAATTGTTCCACGCCAAAAATTTGTTGTCGAATACCATAACAACCCACCACTAAACCAATACCTAAAACCACCGTAATTAACCAATTGGTTAACCGAGGCGATCGCAAAATTCGGGCGCAAAATACAAAAAAGACTAGATACAAAGTTAACTTAACAAACCCCGAGAAAGCAGCCATTTTTACCGGAGATAAAGCCACCGCAACCGCCGAAATGCCCCAATAAAGAAACACCAAGAAATGAATGGGACTAAACCCAGGTTTTTCCGTATCCGATAAGGTTAAAATGCCCCAATAACCAATGATAGCAATTAACCAAACCCCAATTAAACCCGTAGTAATAAACGGCCCAAAAATAAAAACAAGACTAATTAATAACGCGCCAATTCCTTCACCAAATTGCAATAAAAAGCTAGACTCGCGCCAAGCAGACAATAAACCCACCAAACGATAAACATAACTGGCATTGAGCCAAGTTTTCGGTGAAAAGTAAGAGAGGGTAACGAGATCCCAAGTTGAATTCATGAAACCTTACCAAGAAAGATTAGTTATCAGTTATCTCGGATCAAGCTTAGTTTTGTCAACCGATATTTAAAGCAGTGACCCCTAAGCAGAACCCAAAATCAATAATTTACGTCATCATATATCATTGTCCCTAATTCTCCTTTCCCTGTTCCCTTAAAAAGCTTTATTGTGTACCCTATAACTAAATTCCATGCTGACCTATTCAAAGGGAGATAACTCGTTGACTACCCTAATTCATCCTACTGCTGTCATTCATCCGAAGGCACAAATTGATCCCACCGTCGAAGTCGGCCCCTATGCTGTCATTGGTGATCAGGTGAAAATAGGCGCACACACCACCATCGGACCCCATGTGGTTATCGAGGGTCCCACAGAAATTGGGGAAAATAATCGTATTTTCCCCAGTGCAGTCATTGGTTTAGATGCCCAAGACCTAAAATATAAAGGGGCCCCCAGTCGAGTCAAAATTGGAGACGGTAACACCATCCGAGAATTTGTCACCGTCAATAAAGCCACCCATGCCGATGAAGTGACAGAAATTGGTAATAATAATCTTTTGATGGCCTATGTTCATGTGGCCCATAACTGTGTTCTTGAGGATCATATCATCATTGCCAATGCCGTCGCTTTAGCCGGCCATGTTCATATTGAGTCTCGGGCAGTTATTGGCGGGGTTTTAGGGGTTCATCAATTTGTGAGAATTGGCCGTAATGCCATGTTAGGGGGAATGAGTCGTATTGATCGTGATGTTCCTCCCTTTATGATGATCGAAGGGAACCCCTCTAGAGTGCGATCGCTTAATTTAGTGGGGTTAAAACGGGCTGGACTCACCACGGAAGATGTGGGTTATCTTAAAAAAGCGTTTCGTCTCTTGTATCGGTCTGATCTCACTTTACAACAGGCCCTAGAACAGTTAGAAAATTTAGATAATAATGAATACGCCCAATATTTACGTCATTTTCTGCACCTGTCCACCACAGGAGAAAAACGACGGGGGCCCATTCCAGGAAAATAAGCGTTAAATAGTCATTCAGCGATCATTATGGGTTAAAGAGGAAGTTATGCAAATTTTTATCAGTACCGGAGAAGTTTCAGGGGACTTACAGGGATCAATGTTGGTTGAGGCCCTCTATCGACAAGCAAAACAGCAAAACATTCCTTTGGAAATTTTGGCCTTAGGTGGGAATCTCATGGAAGCAGCCGGGGCGAAGTTATTGGGAAATACGGCCAGTATTGGGTCTATTGGTATTGTGGAGGCGTTACCGTTTATTATCCCCACTTGGTTGATGCAGCGTCGGGTGAAGGCTTATTTGCGGGATAATCCCCCCGATGTGTTAATTTTATTGGACTATATGGGCCCCAATGTAGCCTTTGGAAAATACGCCCGTAAACATTTACCAGATGTGCCGATTATTTATTATATTGCCCCTCAATCTTGGGTGTGGGCCCCCAACAATAAAACCATTGAACAATTCGCCGAAATTACCGATATTTTATTGGCTATTTTCCCCGAAGAAGCGAGATTTTTTGAGAAAAAAGGGGTCAACGTTAAATGGGTCGGTCATCCTTTATTGGATAGAATGGCTAAGGCCCCTACTAGAGAAGCGACTCGTCAAGCTTTGGGACTGACAGAAGATCAGCGTGTGATTGCGTTATTTCCAGCGTCTCGTTATCAAGAATTAAAGTATCATTTACCCTTAATTTGTCAAGCAGCGCAGAAGATACAAGAAAAAGTCCCAGATATTCATTTTTTATTACCAATTTCTTTAAAAGAATATCGTCACACCATCGAAGAAATGGTTAAACAATATAATTTATCCATTACTTTGTTTGACGGACGGGCCATAGAAGTAATGGCTGCTGCTGACTTTGCCATTGCTAAATCAGGAACGGTTAATTTAGAATTAGCGTTGTTAGATATTCCTCAATTAGTTCTCTGTTTGGTTAATCCTTTGACCATGTGGATTGCTAGGAATGTTCTTAAGTTTTCTATTCCTTTTATGTCCCCCCCTAACTTAGTTGTTATGGAAGAAATTGTTCCCGAATTATTACAAGAAGAGGCAACAATAGATCGCATTGTAGACGAATCTGTCGACTTATTATTAAACCCCGAACGTCGTCAAAAAACGTTTGATGACTATGAACAAATGCGAACCCTTTTAGGAGAAGTGGGAGTCTGCGATCGCGTAGCTAATGAGATTTTACACTATCAAAAGTAAATAACCTGTGGTTCGTTAACAATGCGTCGAGATTCAATCTTTTATAAACTCTTTCAAACCTATCCAGGATTATTGTTTGAACTATTGGAAAATCCTCCAGAAAATGCTAAAGAATACAGATTTGATTCCGTTGCTGTTAAAGAACCGAGATTTGAGATTGATGGTGTGTTTCTCCCGCCAGAAAATGAAGATCCAGGGGTAGTATATTTTTGTGAAGTACAGTTCCAAAAAGACGAAAGATTATATGAGAGAGTCTTTGCTGAATCATTACTATATTTCTATAGTAAATGAGGAAAAAGCACTCCAAGAAGCTAGGTATTTGTTACAAAAAACTCAACAAGAAACCCCTAAATCATTAAACCAAGGCATAATAGAGTTAATTACAACCATCATCGCTTATAAATTTGAACAGCTAAGTAAAAAGGAGGTAGAAGAAATGCTAGGAATTAGTTTTGAGGAAACACGAGTTTACCGAGAAATTAAGCAAGAAGGAAGGGAAGAAGGAAGACAGGAAGGAGAAAAATCGCTTATTCTCCGACTACTAAATAGAAAGGTGGGAGAATTATCCCCAGAAGTCCGTCAAAGTCTTGAAAATCTCTCGATTGAACAATTAGAAAACCTCGGTGAAGCATTGCTTGATTTTAATAGTATGGCTGATTTAGAAAATTGGTTAGAAATACATTAAATATAGTTAAAAGCTATCGCAAAAATAGACAGATTGAAAATAGGTCGTTAGCTATAGTTAACAGTCATCTGGGTTTGATCGTAACCATTGAATTATAGATAATGGCAAAAAAGTTCTTTTACGAATTTTAGGGTTAATAGAAACGTGCTTAGTGGTTGCTTTTGCTATCAATTTATCTAAGTTATTTTCATTAAAAACTTGATACTTTATTTCAAATTCTGTTTCATTTAACTGAATTGGTGTTAGATTAATTTGTATGCGATCACCACAAAATAAAGGTTGATAAAAATCAATGTCAGCATGAACAATAGGAATGGCGATATCTGAATCGGTAAAAAAAGTTTTTAGATTAATTCCTGCTATTTGTAAAGCATCTTCATAAGCTTCGTGACAAATAGATAATAACGTAGCAAAATAAACAACGCTGGCTGCATCTGTATCAGAAAAATGAATGGTTCTACGATAAGTCATGAATTAATTTTATTATATTATCTTTATTCTCAATATAGTAAGATGAAAGATAAAAATTACAGAAAATTCACCCAAAAGGATGAGTCAAACGGGGGGCGTATTGGTTATCCTATCAGGGATAAACTAAGAATCTAGTCATTAATTAGGTTCTGATCATGATCAATCTGACGCTTCCCCAATGGTTACAACCCAAAGACTCTGTGAGTACACAACCTCAACTCGCCAATGATGATACCATAAACAATAATCATGTTGAACAAGTCATTATAAAACAGCAACAACCCTCACCAGATAACCTCTCTTTAACTTATTTAGATGACTATATTCATCAATGGTTTTGAATAGATAATAAAGATTTCTCAAGGGGATTTGTTAGCAACAATTCTACAAATATAGTAAGTGAATCCCCAACTAGACCGCTACGCGAAAGTTCCTCACTCCGTTCCGGTTCTAGCGAACAAAAGTCAAAAGTAGGACAGAAAAGAGTTCTAAGGTTTGTCAATATCAAACACGAAAATGCGTAGTGCTATATAATCTATCTGATTGAGTTGGGGGATGTTTAAGTAAACAAATAAAATCATGGCAATTAATCGTATTAGAATTAGTAAAGATAAAGCAGAGTTAGTGCAATCTCTCGTGGATTTTAACGGTGGAATTGGACCTTTTCAAACTTATGCAGATGTCATAACATTTGCAGCTACATTAGGTGCAAAATATAATAAGCGTATTCCCCTAAATATTATTTCTAAAGAACCGGCACCCATTAGCTTAGAGATTTTTGTTTCTAGAGGATATGATACTGTCATAAAATTATTAGCGATCGCTGAAACAAATGATCCGAATGTTCTTTCAGTTTATGACACAGAAGCAGAAAATCAACGAGTACAAATATTTGAAGAATATGCCAATGGAGGACTAGAAAAATTACAAGAAGAGTTAAAAGGAATTGTTGATTATTCAGAGCATTTATTACTCTTATTAAATTTAGAAAGATTTCCTAATAATACGTCAGATGAAGAATTTGATTTAAGTCGATTTTTATAATGATCCATGACTTCAATTAATAAAATCTAATTTAGAAAGTGTTTTGTTGTTTATAAACAAACGTTAACATCAAAGATCAGAGCCTCTCTTTTCTTTTAGTATGGAAAGAGAAAAATTATACAGAGGAAAATCTTAACATTTTCATAACTTGAGCATCCCTTTCAGCTTAGTCAAAAAATGAGATAATAGAAAGTAAGAGAAAAGGCAACAATATGGAAAGCAAAACCCTGACCAAGCAGCCTCAGAAATCTGGTCAAAACGTAGATAAACGCTTCAAAATCATCGATATTACTATGAAGCGGAATCACTACCGTCAAGATGCACTTATCGAAATTTTACACAAGGCACAAGAAGCATTTGGCTATCTAGAACCTGATATTTTAGAATATGTTGCCCACGGATTAAAACTTCCTTTGAGTCGAGTTTATGGGGTAGCCACTTTTTATCATTTATTTTCCCTTAAACCCAGTGGTAAACATACCTGTGTTGTTTGTTTAGGAACCGCTTGTTATGTAAAAGGAAGTGACAAAATTTTAGCAACATTACAACAAAAATTAGGTATAAAGTCAGGAGAAACGACACCCGATAAACAAGTTTCTTTACTATCAGCTAGATGCTTGGGAGCCTGTGGAATTGCTCCTGCCGTGGTTTTCGATGGAGAAGTCGTAGGAAAACAAATACCAGATAATGTACTTGAAAAAATCAAAACTTGGCAAAAAGAAGAGTAAGTAAAATGGAACTAGAAGAACTCTTAGAAATCAAAAACAAGACTCAAACTAAACAGCAGCAAAAACGAAAAAGAGTTAGATGCTGTACCGCAGCAGGGTGTTTATCTTCAGGCTCAAAAGCAGTTATGGATAACTTAAAAACTGCTGTGAAAAATGCGAATCTGACAGAAGAAATTGAAATAATACCCGTTGGCTGTTTACGGTTATGTGGGCAAGGCCCCTTAATTGAAATTGACCCCGATGATACCCTATATCAACAAGTTAAACCCGAACAAGCTGAGTTTATTATTGATAGTTTAAATGGTCAGGAAAATTCAGTAAACTTACCCGAAAAAACCGATCTAACTCATCCTTTCTTTGCCTATCAACAGCCCATTGTTCTTGAAAATAGCGGTAAAATTAACCCAGAAAGTATTGATGATTATATTAGTCAAGACGGCTATCAACAATTACGTCATGTTCTTTTAGAAATGACCCCTAATGATGTTACCCAAGAGGTGACCAAAAGCGGGTTAAGAGGAAGAGGTGGCGGAGGCTATCCCACAGGCGTAAAATGGGCAACGGTAGCCAAAATGCCAGGACAGCAGAAATATGTCATCTGTAACGCCGATGAAGGAGATCCAGGGGCGTTTATGGATCGGGCTGTCTTAGAAAGCGATCCCCACCGCGTCTTAGAAGGAATGGCGATCGCAGCCTATGCAGTGGGAGCCAATCACGGCTACATCTACATTCGCGCCGAATATCCCCTGGCTATCAAACGTCTAGAAAAAGCCATCCAACAAGCCAAACGATACGGCTTAATGGGGTCACAAATCTTTGATTCCCCTTTTGACTTCAAAATTGACATTAGAGTGGGCGCAGGAGCGTTTGTTTGTGGGGAAGAAACCGCTTTGATCGCCTCAGTAGAAGGGAAACGGGGAACCCCTCGGCCTCGCCCTCCTTACCCCGCAGAATCAGGGTTATGGGGCGATCCGACTCTTATCAACAATGTGGAAACCTATGCCAATATCGTTCCCATTATCCGAGAAGGAGGGGACTGGTATGCCAATATAGGGACAGAAAATAGTAAAGGAACAAAGGTTTTTGCCCTGACAGGAAAGGTAAAAAATAACGGATTAATTGAGGTTCCTATGGGAACTTCGATCCGAAAAATTGTCGAAGAAATTGGTGGAGGGGTTCTGGATCAAGGGACAGTAAAAGCGGTGCAAACAGGAGGTCCTTCTGGGGGGTGTATTCCGGCACATTTATTAGATACCCCTGTGGAATATGACTCTTTACAAAAGTTAGGAACCATTATGGGATCGGGAGGGATGATCGTCATGGATCAAGACACCAGTATGGTAGAAATTGCTCGATTTTATATGGATTTTTGTCAAGAAGAAAGTTGTGGAAAATGTGTTCCTTGTCGTGCAGGAACCGTACAGTTATACGATCTGTTAACTAAATTAATTGAAAAAAAAGCAACCCAACAAGATTTAGACAAATTAGAAGCCCTTTGCCAAATGGTCAAAGAAACCAGTTTATGCGGTTTAGGAATGACCGCCCCAAATCCAGTTATTAGTACATTGCAGTATTTTAGAGATGAATATCTTAGCTTACTTGAAGCAACTTAAGAGGTGACAATATGACAGTAAAAACATTAACCATAAATAATGAACTCATTACAGCATCAGAAGAGCAGACAATTTTAGAAGCTGCCAAAGAAGCAGGCATTAGTATTCCTACTCTATGCCACTTGCAAGGGGTTTCAGATGTTGGTGCTTGTCGTTTATGTTTAGTAGAAATTGAAGGCAGTTCTAAATTACAACCTGCTTGTATTACCCAAGTCCAAGAGGGAATGGTGATACAGACAGAAACCGAAAAATTGCAAACCTATCGACGTATGACCGTAGAACTTTTGTTTGCTGAAGGTAATCATGTTTGTGCGGTTTGTGTGGTAAATGGTAATTGTCAACTGCAAAATGTTGCTATTAGGGTGGGTATGGATCATTCTCGTTTTACTTATCAGTTTCCTAAGCGAGATGTTGATCTTTCTCATTCCCAGTTTGGCATGGATCATAACCGTTGTATTTTGTGTACCAGATGTGTTAGGGTTTGTGATGAAATAGAAGGGGCGCACGTTTGGGATGTGGCTAGTCGTGGCGGTCAATCTTTTATCGTTTCAGGTATTAATCAACCTTGGGGTGAAGTTGATACCTGTACCTCCTGTGGTAAATGTGTTGATGCTTGTCCCACTGGGGCTATTTTTAGACAAGGAAGTACCGTTGCAGAAATGAATCATGATCCTGGAAAAATAGGATTTTTAGTAACAGCAAGGGAGAAAAAAGAATGGCTCAGATGATTATTGTAGGGATTTAATAATATTAAATCCATTAACTAATAAACAATTAACACATTAAAATTATGAAAAAGATTAAATTAGCAACAGTTTGGTTAGCCGGATGTTCCGGATGTCATATGTCCTTTTTAGACCTCGATGAATGGTTATTAGAGTTAGCTCAAAAAGTAGACATTGTTTATAGTCCCATTGCTGATGTTAAAGACTATCCTAATAACGTAGATGTTTGTTTAGTGGAAGGGGCGATCGCCAATGAAGAAAACTTACAATTAATTAAAGAAATTAGACAAAAAACTAAGTTAATTATCTCCTTTGGAGACTGCGCTGTAACTGCTAATGTTCCAGGGATGAGAAATATGTTAGGACCAGCAGAAACAGTGTTAAAACGTTCCTATTTAGAGTTAGGAGATGTCACCCCTCAACTACCCCAAGAACCAGGTATAGTTCCCGAATTATTAGATAGAGTGAGTCCCGTTCATGAAGTCATTAATGTGGATTTATTTTTACCAGGA
The DNA here is from genome assembly GCA_030065205.1 of Crocosphaera sp. GTDB lineage: Bacteria > Cyanobacteriota > Cyanobacteriia > Cyanobacteriales > Microcystaceae > Crocosphaera. The sequence goes on along the minus strand of JASJDN010000003.1, from coordinate 18,825 downwards.
TGTCCCCCCAATGCTGATAGAATTCGAGCAGCCATTGAACCCTTATTAGAAGGAGAAAAACCCGTTATGGAAGGAAGGGAAATGATTAAATTTGGTTAAACTGTAGGGTGGGCAAGATCGCAAACAATTTTCTCAATTCACAAAAAGATAAGTGATGTTTGCCCACCTAATCAATTAATAAGCTTAAAAATATAAAAATAGAGGTAATTTATGTCTAAAACCATTGTAATTGATCCCGTTACTCGTATCGAAGGTCATGCTAAAATTTCTATCTTTTTAGATGATAATGGTCAAGTAAATGATGCTAGATTTCATGTGGTAGAATATCGAGGGTTTGAGAAATTTTGTGAAGGTCGTCCCATGTGGGAAATGGCAGGAATTACTGCCAGAATTTGTGGTATTTGCCCTGTAAGTCATCTCCTTGCTTCTGCGAAAACTGGGGATAAAATTTTAGCAGTAAAAATTCCCCCAGCAGCAGAAAAATTAAGAAGATTGATGAATTTAGCCCAAATTACTCAATCCCACGCTCTCAGTTTTTTCCACTTAAGCAGTCCTGATTTTCTATTAGGATGGGATAGTGATCCTGCACAGAGAAATGTGTTTGGTTTAATCGCAAATGATCCAGAATTAGCTAAAAGTGGTATTCGTTTAAGACAGTTTGGCCAGACAATTATTGAACTTTTAGGTGCAAAAAAAATTCACGCAGCTTGGACTGTACCTGGAGGTGTGAGATCCCCTTTATCAGAAGAAGGTCAACAATGGATTAAAGAAAGATTACCAGAAGCTTACGAAACCGCTAATAACGCACTTAGTTTATTTAAAGGACTTCTTGATAAATTTGAGACAGAAGTTAAAACATTTGGTGACTTTCCTTCTTTGTTTATGGGGTTAATTGGAGAAGATGGACTTTGGGAACATTACGGGGGACATATTCGCTTTACTGATAGTCAAGGAAATATTGTTGCTGATAACCTCAAAGAAGAAGATTATAAAGAGTTTATTGGGGAGTCAGTAGAAAAGTGGTCTTATCTCAAATTTCCCTACTATAAACCATTAGGATATCCCCAAGGAATTTATCGCGTTGGACCATTAGCAAGGGTTAATATTTGCTCTCGTTTTGGTACAGAAAAAGCCGATCAAGAATTACAAGAATTTCGCGATCGCGCGGGTGGTGTGGCTACGTCTTCCTTCTTTTATCATTATGCTAGATTAGTAGAAATTATTGCTTGTCTAGAACGCATTGAACGGTTAGTTAATGACCCTGATATCTTATCAAATAATATCCGTGCTAAAGCCGGAATTAATAACTTAGAAGGAATAGGAGTTAGTGAAGCACCAAGAGGAACCCTTTTCCATCATTATAATGTAGATGAACAGGGCTTAATTCAGAAAGTTAACCTGATTATTGCTACGGGAAATAACAATTTAGCTATGAATCAAACCGTTGCCCAAATAGCCAAACATTATGTTAAGGGAAATGCCATGACAGAGGGAATGTTAAACCGTGTAGAAGCAGGAATTCGTTGTTATGATCCTTGTTTAAGTTGTTCCACCCATGCAGCCGGACAAATGCCATTACATATTCAATTATTTGCCTCTAATGGTGACTTATTAGATGAGGTTTGTCGAGATTAAAAATGTATTGTTCTCTCGTCATTGCGAGGGGTAATATAAACAGTAACCTTTAATTATTACTAAAAATCCCCCGAAGCAATCTATACTATTTTTGCTGTCCTAAAACACTATCTTTTTGAGGTTTAAGAATTCCCTGGAGAGGATTGTTCGCAGCACGTTCTCGCCTTTTAGCATCCCGTAATAAAACGTAACCAGATGCGAAGAAAATGAGCCAAACTAACACAATAAATTGCCATGAAAGAAAGGCTGATAAGAATATACTTGTAAAATAAACGATTACTGGAAACCAGACAACATATGGAAGTAATGCAAAGCTCTCGAAATCAAAAGAATTGATATTAAGAAAATTAACAGAAAAAGGGTCTTTAAAAAGATTCCGTATACAAACTATCAGAATTATAATTCCTATGAAAAAGTAAAGAACGATTTGATCAGCGTTATCCCACTTTGGAATGTATACACTATTATAAACATAAAAAAATGGCAAAATCCAGCAAAAGATAATAGCTAATGTTGCGATCATAATTACTACATTTGTCCAACTCATTAGCAGTGATGAATTTAAAATAATCAAAACCATTTGTGTGAGAGTAACTAAGGAAATGATTGCAAATAGAGTTAATATTATTCTATAGTGCCAACTATTTCTAAATTCAAACTTGAGAGGTCGAAAAATATTTCGCCAATCTTTCCGAGAGGGAACTACTTCGGGAAATTGAGTTAAAAAACGATAAAATAATTCTAGTCTCAGAGTCAGTTCTAAGCGGTTAAAAAGAGATTGCCAAAGGTCAGGAAGGTTTCTTGCTTCTTTCAAACATTGGTCAATAAATTGTTCCTTGATGCTATTAGTCTTAGGGGTTGAACGTTGTTTTAATAGTTTCTCGGTTGCTTTGACTATCATAAAATTACTATAAACAGTCGATTCTTTTACTATCTCAGTTGTTGTTTCTGATTCTGATTTTAAAATAGTTTGTACTAAGTTTGCGAGAGATTGTGATAGTTTCTCTACCGTTGTAGCACTTTGAAGAATTACAAACCACTCAATATCAATCTCAGATAGAAGCTCAATAAAACAAAGAGGAATAATCAGTCTTGAATCTAGTCGTATTGAGCTTTTCGGTGCCATATCAGCAGAAGATTCCGTAAGTAACTTAGCAATTCTCCCTGCAATAATCGGTAAACTGGAATTATTAGGCTCGTACTCTGTAAAAGGTTCCCATACCCATTCCAAAATATCAGCTTGTTTCTGTAGTGGTGTAAGCTGATAATTGCGTAAAGTTTCTTCTACATTGGGTAAAGGAAGCAGTGCAGCTAATCGCCATGCTGCTAACAGTGCTACCCTTGTGTTGTTATTCCACAGTAAGGGAACCAGAACTTTTGCTGCTAAGGGTGTTTTAATGACTAGCAAATCATCGAACGCACGAACAGAACCAGTGCTTGCTAAATTTCCAAGCGCAGAAACAGCTAAATCTCCCATACGAATGAGCGGTTGACGAACTTCTGGTAAGCTACGGTAGTATTGAGCCAAAGTTTGAGCAGCTTTTGGTAAATTGCTTAGGGACAAAGCATTAGCAGCCATAGGACGAGAATTATGGTTTCCACTGACGGTTAATATTTCCTCTAAAAACTCAAAGATAGCTTGTCCCCTAGCACGAGTATCCGCAGCAACTGCACCAAATGCCTTTTCTACCGCATCCTTATCCTTCCCTGAGAGGGTTGCCAATTGCGTCTTAAAATGATTAATAATGGTGTTTGCTAGTTGAGGATCTATTTTTTGAGCATCGGCTAAACATTCAAACGCAGTCACCTTATCAACCGCATAAATTTCCTCGATTAATGTTGTGCTATCCCCAGACAGTCCACACCACAACTTTACCACTTCTCGCCAAGTATTCTTGTCAGTCTTAAAACGCTCAATCAATTCCTCTGCTTTATCTAATAATTGACCGGCAGCGAAAAATTCCTGTAAGGTTAGATGAGGAAATTGATACCATTCATGACTATGATCAATGGGTTGAAGCAGTTTACTCCGTTGAACAATCTCATCAAGAATGGGAGTTGCATCTTTTTCGGGATCTAAATTTAGCTTTGGTAAAACTGCTTTAACTTGAGCCAAAAGTGTCTCGTATTTAATATTCCGACTATCTTTATCTCTCTCTTTGGCACTGTCTTGAATATAGAGTGCTAAATGTCTCAGAATCAAACGTTTATCCCTCGCTTTATAAGAATTGACAAGACCTTTTTGTTCGTCCCATTTTTCTAACAAGATATCAGTCGCTTTTTCGTAAAATTCCCCACGAGAGTAAGGCAAAATAAAGGGGGTATCTGCGTAGAGATAGGCAATAATAGTCAAAAGCAATGGATTCCTGGCTAATTCCATAATACGAGGGCGATCTCGTAACGTTTGAATTAACTGATCAACAGATTTTTCAGGAGGCATTTTCCAAGATTGGAGAAATTGTTGCACCTCTTGATCGCTAAATTCCACAACTTCTAAGGTTCGATCGCTCAAGGTATCAAATTCATTTTGATAAGCACGTGTTCGACAGGTAATAACCCATTGACACTGCTCATAAGTATCCAAAAAATCTTTAATTGACTGTACAATTTGCGAACGATTGGCACCATTGACCTCATCTAAACCATCGAAAAGTAATATTAATTGACCGTTTTTTAATGCTTGTTGTACAAATTGATTGGCTTTAGGAAAATGATTTCGTTTTAATATTTCGATCAATTGTTCTTCAATTGATAAAGATAAATCGTTTAATCGATGAAGTTCTAATAAAACGACAACTTTTCCTGGTAAATTTAGCTTGTTTTCTGCATAGTTAAGCGCAATCCACTTCATTAATAGGGATTTACCAGAACCAGGATCGCCTATAATTACTAGCTTTGGATATTCTAATATAGCTTGATAAGCATCAATTTGTTTCCTAATATCATCCCCTTGAACCTTCAAAGGAATATAAACTTCATCCATTTCTAACGGTTGTTTGGGTCGAAAAGGAACAGGAACGATTTTATACTTATCAATTAAAGCTTCATTATAACGTTTAAGGGCTTTTTTTTGAAAAAACTGACGACCTGCAAATAGGGTAGAAATCCATTGATCAAACTGATTTCCTAAACGATTAATGTATTGTTTGAGTCTTTCCTGAAAAATAGCTACAAAAAATAGAATAATAAAGGGAATCCAACCGTTTGTTGGTTTTAACCATTCTCTGAAATTATTTTTTTTTGCTTGAGACTGTTTTGTATATTCTGTATCGTAAATATCTCCAATTTGGCGATCGCTGATTCCTGTTGTTTTACCACCTCCATATAATCTGATAGGATAATCTGTCCGTCTAGAAATATCATCCTCAACATCCCTTGCTGCTAATTCCTTAATCTCTTTTTTAACATCATTGAGGGTTGATGGTGGTGTTTGACTATTACTTCCTAATGTAGAAGAAAAAGAGATAATTAATATTAATGCCAATGTTACAATCTTTAACAATAAATAACGATCTCTTCGTCGTTTAAGCAACCTTTTCATAGCATACTTATTTTCTCTAATATATGTTTAGTATAATATTACCCTTGATTACAGATTAGGGATTTAACAAAATTTAATTTTAGTCAGATTAATAACTTAATATTGAATCAACCAAAATGATTCATTTCTGATATATAAAGGGTTATTATTAACAGCAGGAGAAATTATTTTTACTTCTTTGGTTAAAGAATTATGCTCAACTTTCCAATTAGTATAATCAGCAGATTCGTCCTTTTCCTGTTCAGGACAACTATAAGTTACTTTCTTGATTTTCTGATCATAAATTTCAAAAAATCGCCCACACTTTTTCGATAAAATAACAATAACTAACAAACGATTTTCTTGACTAGGATATAAAGTGACGGTACTCGGTTGTTTAACCCCTGTTGCCACTCTTCCCCAAAATTGAGCCGTTGCTGTATAACTTTTTTGTACAGGGTTAGGATTGACAATTGCTATATTATTTAATAATTTAAAATCAGGTTTTATGTTTGAAAATTCAGGAGTGTTAAATAATAGTAATAAACTGATCAAGTAGTTTAGACTTGTATTCATAATATTGATTAAGTTAGTATCTGTAGGGTGGTAAATGTCAACTAAAAATTTTCATTATTTACTGACAACCTATAAGAGACATTGCCCACCAAAATTTTTGTAACATTGTAGCCTATTAAATTAATCATGAAACAAAAGGAAATATTGATTATTGGTTATGGCAATACCCTAAGAGGAGATGATGGAGTGGGTTATAAAATAGCGGAAATGATTGATCAATGGAACGTTAATAATATAACATCTATTGCCGTTCATCAACTTACCCTAGACTTAGCCGAAAAAATATCCCAAGTTGATATAGTTATTTTCATTGATGCAGTACCCATTACTAATATAAATGCTGCAAAACTTGAAATTAAAAGTATTTCTGTTAACTCAAAAATCAATAATTTAGTTCATCATAATAACCCCCAACAATTATTATCTTTAACTCAAGCTATCTATCAACACTTACCTAAAGCTTATTGGATATTAGTTCCTGCAATCAATTTTAATTTTAGTGAAGAATTATCACCAATTACCCAAAAATATGTTAAGCTAACTCTAGTAAAAATAAAGAGATTTTTATCCAATCAATCTACAGGAAATTTTCTATGATTATTGAAAGTGCAGAAATATTTTTATTTGAATTACCTTTAATTAAAACCTATCGAACTAGCTTTGCCGAAATTTCTCAGAAAAGAAGTATTTTAGCTAAGTTATCAACCTCTAATTTATCAGGTTATGGGGAAGGTTCAACCCTTCCTTTTCCTTTTTATGTTCCTGACTATGCAGATACTTCATTTATTGTTCTCAAAGATTTTATTATCCCTCAAATTATTGGTAAAGATATTAATAATCCTGAACAACTTTGTCAGACTTTTGAGCATATAAAAGGTTATTCTTTTGCAAAAACTGCTGTAGAAACTGCTTTTTGGGATCTTTATTCACAAGAGCTTAAGACCCCTCTTTGGCAACTTTTAGGTGGTCAAAAGAAGCAAGTTAAAATTGGTGCAGCCATTGGCATTATTAAAGATAGTAATCAACTTTTAGAAACCGTAACTTCAAAAGTAGCAAAAGGTTGTCCAAGGGTAAAGCTAAAAATTGAACCAGGTTGGGATATTGAACCGATCAAAAAAGTTAGAGAAAAATTTCCTGATCTTCCGCTACTAGCTGATGCCAACTCTGCTTATACATTAAAAGATATTGACTTACTTAAAACGTTAGATCAATTTAATTTAATGATGATAGAACAGCCTTTAGGTTGGAATGATATTATTGATCATGCCGAACTTCAACAACAAATTAAAACCCCTATTTGCCTTGATGAAAGTATTTTATCAGCAGAAGACGCTCGTAAAGCTATTAAAATTGATGCTTGTCAAATTATTAATATTAAACCGGGACGAGTTGGAGGACTAACAGAAGCAAAAAAAATACATGATCTTTGTAAAGAAAATAATATCGGTGTTTGGTGCGGGGGAATGTTAGAATGTTCTGTCGGGCGATTTTTTAATCTTTCTATTGCCACGTTAGATGGTTATATTTATCCAGCAGATATGTCTTCAAGTAATGATTATTTTGCTGATGATATTGTTAGTCATAAATATAATGCACAGGGAGGTACTGCCGAAGTTCCTAATTTTTTAAGTGACTTCGAGGTAAATGAAGATAAACTCAAGCATTATACAGTTACTTCATATAAATTTAATTCAAAAAGTTAATCGGTTTTTATATTATTAATTTTTAAATCATGCAAACTATCAAGATTCCCAAAGGATTTAGAGTCGCTCCAGAACAATTTGAACAGCTTGCTTCTGCCGAACAATTAGCAAGAATGGAGTTAACCAAAGAGGGAGAATTAATTATTATGAGTCCTACGGGTGGCACTGCCGGCAGAAAAAACAGCCGTTTAACCCAAAAACTGAGAAATTGGGCAGATATAGAGCAAACAGGCGAAGTATTTGACTCTTTTACCGTGTTTATCTTACCCAACGGTGCGAGAAGAAGTCCCGATGTGAGTTGGATTGAGTTAAACCGATGGAATCAACTGACCACAGCACAACAAGATGGTTTCCCCCTATTGCACCTGATTTTGTCATTGAGTTAGTGAGTCTCAGTGATATTAAAAATCAAAGATATGCTGATTTACAGAAAAAATGTAGTAATATTTAGAGAATGGGGTTAAACTAGATTTTTTAATCAAACTATCCGCCAAAACAGTAGAAATTTATTGATTAGTCCAAGAAATAGAGATTTTAAACCATCTTCAAACCCTCTCAGGAGAAGCAGTGTTACCTGGGTTTATTTTGGATTTAAGCGAGATTTGGTAGTGAAACATCAAGTTTAAAGTTTTGCGAATAACCATAGACAAAATTACCTCAGCATTGGATGATATAACTATCCAGTTATATAGGAATGGTTATGGTTACGACTCCTGTTAAACCCGATCAACCGAAACCAGGAACAAAAGCACCTTCACAAGAAACGCTTCTCACTCCTCGCTTTTATATTACAGACTTTGAAACTGCTGCTAATCTTTCTTTAACCGAACAGGAAACCGAGTTAAACGCGATGTTGACGGAAATGCGTAACGATTACAACCGTCATCATTTTGTTCGAGATGAAGAATTTAAAACGGGTAACTGGGATCATTTAGATGAAACCACCAAAGAAGGATTTATTGAGTATTTAGAACGCTCTTGTATTTCTGAATTTTCTGGCTTTTTGCTCTTCAAAGAATTGTCCAGAAAACTCAAAGGCCGCAACCCTATTTTATCGGAAATGTTTCATTTAATGGCGAGGGATGAAGCTCGTCATGCAGGGTTTTTAAACAAAGCAATGGCCGACTTTAACTTATCCTTAGATTTAGGAAAAGTTACAAAAACCCGTACCTATACCTTTTTCCCCTTAGAATGGGTTATTTACACCGTCTATCTTTCTGAAAAGATTGGTTACTGGCGTTATATCATCATCTTTCATCACTTAGAAAAACATCCCGAAAAGCAATTTTATCCTATTTTCAAAAAATTTGAAAACTGGTGTCAAGATGAGAACCGTCACGGCGATATTTTCACCGCTTTATTACGTTCTCAACCTAAACTTTGGAAAACCTGGAAAGCGCGGTTATGGAGTCGTTTTTTCCTCTTATCTGTGTTTGCAACTCATACCTTAACGGTTCATGAAAGAGCTAGTTTTTATGAGTCTTTAGGGTTAAATGCAACGGAATTTGATAAAGAGGTTATTCGCAAAACGAACGAAACCTCTGCCAGAGCATTTCCTAGTGTGTTAGACGTAGATCATCCTGAATTTTATCCCCGTTTACAACGGTGTTCTGATCGCAATTTGAAAATGAAGGAAATTGGAGAAAGTAAGGCTCCTAAATTGGTGAAAACCTTGCGTAAACTACCTTTAATTGCCGGAATTATCGGAGATTTACTGCGTATTTATTTACTCAAACCCATTGATGCTGAAGCATTACGAGGAACGGTTCGCTAAATCCAGTTTACCTAGTCTTAATCTAAAACAGTTTCTGAAAGCTTGCTTATGTGAGCTTTCTTTTTTTGTTACAATGACATCTAATAAACCACCGACTTTTATTAACATAAAGTATCGAAAAAAGGCTACATTAAGAGACTGTTTATAAATAGAGTCTTAAGATGGTAAGGTGGGCAAGTCAAAGACTGATTTAAACTAACTTGACCCTTGAAAACCTTGCCCACCCTACGAAATTTGTTGTTATTATTTCTTTAGGAACAGTCTCTAATAATTAATGATTCCTCAAAACTTTCCCCATCCCCCCACTTTTGAAAAGGTAGAAGATGAACGTTGCTACCGTAAACAGCGACTAGCAGCAGCTTTTCGCCTTTTTGCCCGTTATGGATTTGACGAGGGGGTAGCAGGACATATGACCGTTCGTGATCCTGAATTATCAGATCATTTTTGGGTGAACCCGATTGGGATGTATTTTGGCCATATTCGTGCCTCCGATTTGTTGTTAGTTAATCATTCTGGCAAAATAGTTCAAGGGGACAAACCATTTAATCAACCAGCCTTTGCTATCCATTCTCAGATTCATCAACGTCGGCCTGATATCAATGCAGCAGCCCATACCCACTCTCTTTATGGCAAAACTTGGTCCACATTGGGACGACTTCTTGATCCCTTAACTCAAGATGCTTGCGCTTTCTATGAAGATCATGCCTTATTTGATCAGTACACTGGAGTCGTTTTAGAATCAGGAGAAGGAGAAAAAATTGCTAACACCCTTAGCCAAAAAAAAGCTATTATTCTTAAAAATCATGGCTTACTTACCGTTGGAAAATCCGTAGACGAGGCAGCTTGGTGGTTTATTACTATGGATCGTTCATGTCGAGCTCAGCTAATGGCTGAAGCTGCTGGCAAACCAAAACTTATCAATGCTGAGACTGCTCGTTTAACTGCTACTCAAATCGGTAATCCTTATGTCGGCTGGTTGAGTTTTCAATCCCTATATGAGATGATTGTTGCTCAAGAACCTGACTTACTAGATTAATATTTTTTAATAACTGATGAAACTTCAAAATCAACTACATTCTGAACCTTTTTCTGATAAAACAGGATGCAAAGTTCTGAATCCTGAGCAGATAAGTATTTTCGATTTAGATCAACAAGAAATCATTACTCTCTTTAAATCTTATGGAGCTTTATTGTTTAGAGGTTTTGACAGCGACGTTGAAATATTTCTCCAGTTCTCTAATTCATTAAGTACGGAATTTATTGACTACAGCAACGGCTATTTTAATCGTCGTGTTATTAATAATAACCCAACCCTTCTTAGTGTTAATGACTTAAAAGATGAGATTAAATTACACGGAGAAATGTACTATTTACCGAATCACCCTCCCCTGCTTTGGTTTTTTTGTGCTACTCCTCCTGTAGAAAGTGGTGAAACAATTATTTGTGATGGACGCAAAATTTTTAGTAACCTAAGTGATGAAACTAAAAACTTATTCACTCAAAAAAAGCTCAAATATGTTAATCATTTAGAGAAGGAAGCATGGCAAGAACGTTATAAGACTGATGACTTGAAACTGGTTAAAGATGCTTGTGCAAAGAACCAGAGGTTAGTTAAACTTAATGAAGATGAATCAATTGATATTCTATATATATGTCCAGCAATTTATGAAACTGGTGAACAAAAAGAACTAACTTTTATTGGGAGTTTACTACCTGCTAAAAGTCTCCATCCTGACATAATAAGTTTTGATGATGGTTCAGAAATTAATGAGCAAATTATCTCAGAAATTGATGGAGTTACAGAAGAAATAACAACAGAAATAGCTTGGAAAACAGGAGACATTTTAATGATCGATAATAATCGAGTTATGCACGGTAGACGCAAGATTACTGATGATAACCGAGATATTTATATTCGCTTATGTTCTCCTGCTTTTCCTTTTTAGAAGCTTCTCAATACAAGCTTTATTTTTTTTGCTATATTAGTAGTCGTAGCTCCAGTATTCTGTTTGTTCCCCGTTCCTTGGCCTTCTTAACTGATAAAGAAGAATCAAATGGACACAAAAGTAGAATGTGAGGAAAACTTTGATGACAGCAACCATTAACGCTAAAAACAACCCAAAATTAGCTTTTCCCCAGGGAATCAAACGTTACGGGTTACCAGGTATTTTTAATCTGATTTTTCGTCCCTTACCCACTTTAGAAGCGTATCGTAACTGCTACGGAGATATTTACTATTCTCCTAGTTTTGCTGGTTTTCCGTCCTTGATTGTGATTGGCAATGTAGAAGGGGTTGAAACCTTATTTACGGCAGATACTGAGTTATTTGATAGCGCAAGTTCTAATACCGCTTTTCAACCCTTATTAGGTAATCAATCCATTTTACAACTGGATGGAGAACCTCATAAAAAACGACGCAAGTTGTTAATGCCATCGTTTCATGGTCAACAGTTACAAAATTATGGAGAAATTATTGCAAATATTACTCAGTCTGTCATCAGTGAGTGGCAAAAAGACGATGTTATATCCATGAGAGAAGTTGCTCAAGAAATCACCTTAAGCGTAATTCTTAAAGCTGTTTTTGGTATTAGTCAAGGAGATAACTATCAGCCATTAAAACAACAATTAAGTCGCTATTTAGACTTATTTAATTCTCCTGTGTACACTTCTACTTTGTTTCTACCTGCCTTACAAAAAAATTGGGGTCGATGGAGTCCTTGGGGTAATTTTGTCTATCAAAGAGACAAGGTTTATCAGTTACTCAGTCAAGAAATTGATAAGCGGAAAACAGAAACACAGGGAGAAGATATCCTCAGTTTACTATTATCAGCGATCGATGAACAAGGAGAACATCTCACTAAAAATGAGGTCATGAGTGAATTAATGACTTTGTTATTTGCTGGCCATGAAACCACAGCTTCTGCATTAGCTTGGGCATTTTATTGGCTTCATTATCATCCTCAATTTTATCATAATATCAAAGATGAATTAGATACCATTAATGTTGATACCGATCCTATGGAAATTGCTAAACTTCCCTATTTAAGTGCAGTGGTTTCTGAAACTTTAAGAATTTATCCTGTTGCCTTATTTACCTTTAGTCGAACCCTTAAGACTTCCTGGGAATTTATGGGTTATTCCCTAGAGAAAGGGATATCTTTGGCCCCTTGTATTTATTTAGTGCATCATCATCCTGATATTTATCCTAACCCTAAAGAATTTAAACCTGAACGCTTTTTAGAACGTCAATTTTCTCCCTACGAATTTATTCCCTTTGGGGGCAGTAATCGTCGTTGTATCGGTTATGCGTTAGCCTTATATGAAATGAAGTTAGTTCTGGCGACTGTCTTAAAACAAGTTAACTTAAAATTAGTTAATTCTCAGCCTATCTCACCGGTTAGAAGAGGGTTTACTACCAGTCCAAAAGGAGGAGTAAAAATGCAAGTTGTGTAACCTTTTGAACCCTTGATAGTAGTTTAATATGAAAGTTGAAACCCTTACTGAATTTAAAAACGATTATGAATCAAGAAAATAAGTCAATTATACAAACCTTTGAAAGTCGTTTACAAAATGCTATGCTAAACTCAAATATTGAGGAGCTTAATGAGTTATTAGCTGATGATCTTATATTTACTAATCATGTCGGTCATTTAATGACAAAACTGGATGATTTGAATCTGCACAAATCTGGTACTTTGAAACTAAAAAAGATCGAGCTAAAAAATCTAAATATAAGATTATTAAATGAAGTGGCTTTAGTCAATACAGAAGCTATAATTATCGGTATTTTAAATAATCAAAGATCCGAAAATAAGTTTCGATTTTCCCGTATATGGAGTAAAAAATCAAATGATTTATGGCAAGTAGTGATGGCACATTCAACGTTGATAACGTAAAATAATTTCTACTTTACCAACTTACTTTTTCTTCTAATTGTTGAATCTTACTGTTTCCAATTCCTTTGACTCTTGTTAAGTCTTCTAAGGAAGTAAAAGGTTGACTTTCACGAACCTCAATAATTCTTTCTGCCAGGGATTTTCCAATCCCTGGTAATGTTTCTAATTCTTCTACACTAGCTGTGTTTAAATTTATGATTTTTGTTGATTTTGGTGTTAATAAGTTAGGACAATTTTTAATATCTTCTTGAATTTTATTATTAATATTTTCAGGGATTCCTAAAGTAGAATTATTGTATAATTGATTGAATTCTTGTTGATAATGCTGTATAATTAGGGGATTTTTAATCACTAATAAAGTTTCATCATTTTGATAGTTGGCTGAAGCTGACCAATTATGAGAACCAGTAATCACTATGTTATCATCAATAATGGCAAATTTATGATGTAGTTTATCTCCTTGAGGAAGGTTAGCAACTCCAACCGTATTAATGTTTGTTTGCCAGGGTTTATTATCCATTTCATACTTACAATTGTTGCTAACAGAAACCCCTAACATATCTAAACCCTCGCTATAATAACGAAAAGCAAATTCTGGATCAATTAAGGCTTTTATGTTTATTCCTTGATTATGTTTCTTTTCTAAAGTATTAGCAATTTTTTGATCACTAAAAACAAATAGTGCTAAATTAATTGAAGTTTGGGCTTGATTTAATATACTACTAATTAATCCATTCGTAGTTATTTGCCAATCCTCTTTTGAGGAATCAGGCGAAAATTCAACCGTCACTTGAGATTGTCCTATAGTAATTGTTTTAGGTAATCGTTGTAGTTTATGAATTCCAAATTGACTATCTTTTTCTCCTCCTTTTCCATCTCTCCACATCAAGTTAAATTCTTCAGTAAAAAGTTGCCCTAATTCTAATGATTGAATCTTTAATAAATTATTAGCATTACCTCTCGTTTGATGATTATTCAAATCCCCATGAATTCCACTTAACGTAAAATTAGCTGAACTAACAATAATAACTTTACCATCAACAATAATAAATTTATGGTGCATTAAACCAGTACCTTTAGAGCCATCTTCTGTATCATCAATAATAGGTATATTTGCTTGATTTAAAATTGTAAAAATATCTCTTTCTTTAAGTTCTTTGCTACTTAGTTTGCTATCATCATTAATGTCAATAAAATGAAAATACTGCTCATATCTTTGTTTTTCTCTTGATGACATTTGATCAACCATTTCTGGATTAATTTCAGCAATAGATTGGTTATAAGTATTCTCTAAAATAATCCTAACTTTGATTCCTTTTTCAGCTTGCTTTACTAAAGCTTTAGCAATATTAGGAAGGCGAAACTCTTGGACAGCAATATCAATAGTTGATTGAGCAGAATTGATAGTATTAATGATAATCTCTTCTAAATTATCTCCAGGGCGATCAATGTGGCGATAAGGATCACGATAATTAGCACCTTTGGCTTGATTTAGGTTAAAATAGACCTCGATAAAAGGATCTTGTGGAAGGGGTTGCGATCGCTGAATTTTTGTCCCATCATCACAACCAATTAATCCCAAAACTATCCATAATAATAAGCCGACAAACTGGAAACTTTTCTGATAAAATCTTTTCATAAGAGACAATTTTAGGCATTATGTCTAAACCCTAAGTGCTGAAACTTATTATATTAACAAACAAGTCGCTAACTCCCTATGAGATAATAAAGTTAACAGTCCCTCAAAAATTGAGAAATTGAACACAAACTAAATCAATTCTAAACTATGGATTTATTGCGATCGCTTCCCATTGGACTCTATCTAGAAAACCCCTTCACTTGGTTACACAAACTCGATCCTAGAGTTAAATTAGCTTGGTTATTATCCTTTCTATTAGCCCCTATTTTATCCACCCCTGAATGGCGATTAATCTTAGTGGGAATTTTAATGATTCTTACCTTAATTGCTCAAATTCCTTTAAGAGTCTGGAAGCAACAAATGGGATGGTTATTAATCTTAACCGTACTGGTATTTATCATTACCACCTTATCCCCCGATGGTTTAGCTGTTTCTTCTCAACCCAGACTACCTGCAAGTGATTTATCCCTACCGCAACCGACAGATTATAATTATGTTCTAGTGGATCAAGGTAAAATCTTCATCACTCGTCGTTCCTTAGAATTAGGGATAAGAATTAGCACCTTGATTTTTATTTTAATGTATAGCACCAGTTTGTATTTATTAACCACTGCACCAGAAGAAATTACCGCAGGATTAGATGATTTATTATCTCCTTTACGCCGTTTTAATATTCCCATTACTGAAACTTTATTAACCTTAACTTTGTCTTTGAGGTTTATTTCTTTGGTCTTAGAAGAAGTTCAAAATTTAATTCGATCCATTCGTACTAGAGCAATTAATTGGAAAAAATTAGGTATCAAAAGAAGTTTACAAGTTTGGTTGGTGGTGGTAGAAAAATTACTCGAAAATCTCTTAATGCGGGCTGAAGAAATTGCGATCGCGATGGAAATTCGGGGTTTTATTAGTCCTAACCAACACCAAGTAGAATGGCATCAATTGCGTCTTATACAAGGTGATTGGTTAGCCTTAGGACTATTAATTATTTTCTGGTATGGACGATTGATGTGGGGAAATATGTAATGATTCTGACAATTAATCACTCTCAGAACGTTCAAATAAATAACCCCTACCCCGAACCGTTTTTATCATTTGGCCTTGAAGATCATCAATTTTTTTACGAATTTGACCAATATGAACATCAACCTTTCTTTCAGCCCCAACTTCATGATTATTACCCCAAACTGCAGAAATTAGATCGCTTCTTTCCCAAACTCGGTTAGGATGAGTAGCCAAAAAGTACAATAACTCGAACTCCAAAGTGGTTAAGGGTAACACTTCATCCTTGTGAGTCACTTCACATCGATTAGGATTAATAGTTAATCCCTCAATAGTCAAAGAATTGTTGGGGGTACTCAGATTAATTTCTGCGACATTACGGCGTTTCAATAAAGCAGCAATCTTCGCCTTAAGAATCTCTAAATTAAAGGGTTTGGTTAAATAATCATCAGCCCCCTGTTCAAATCCTTCTAAAACATAGCTAGTATCCGTCATACAAGTTAACATCAGCACCAGGGTTCCCGTTTGACGAATTTCTTTACAAAGATTAAAGCCACTTTCATCTGGTAAATTAACATCCAAAATGGCCAAATCTGGATTTAACCTTTGAAAAAGTTGTCTTGCTGTTCTAGCATCGGCTGCTGCTTCAATCTGATAGTTATTGTAGCTAAAAAACCGAGAAATTAATTGACAAATTGCCGGATCATCGTCAACAATCAAGATTTTAGGCTGAGGAGAATTGATTACCATAGATGTTTGTAGATGAGGAATATTAACGGTCATAATTAAAGAGGGTTAGGGAATATATTAATTAGGAACTTAATTAAGCAGGCGTTTCCCACAAAAAGAGATTTAATGTGAAATTTTATGATGTTTTTCTCTCAATATGGGTAAAATGATTTCGTAAGATCCCACAAGGGAACAAAAAATGGTTTGAATAACCATCAAAGTTGTTGGGTCGGTTTTAGTTAGGATCGAACTGTCTTTCCTAAACACCAAACGATTTCCCATGGCCGTTTACTTGTTTTAGTCAATGACCCGATCATCAGACTCCTTCTTTTATCGTCAAGAGACAACACCAATCATTGACGTTTTAACCACGTTAAAAAATAAACCCGATGCTACTTTTTATGTTCCTGGCCATAAACGCGGACAAGGAATTAGTGATCCTTTGCGGTCTTTGTTAGGGGAAACGGTGTTTCAAGCAGACTTACCAGAATTGCCAGAATTGGGAAATTTATTTGCCCCTGATGAGGCCATTGCAAAAGCCCAAACCTTAGCATCTGAAGCGTTTGGCGCTGATCAGACATGGTTTCTGGTAAATGGGTCAACCTGTGGTATTATTGCTGCCATTGTGGCAACCTGCGGCCCTGGGGATAAGATTATTGTACCCCGTAACACCCATCAATCTGTCATTATGGGTTTAATTGTCTCTGGGGCAGTTCCTATTTTTCTTAATCCCGAATATGATCCCAGTTGGGATCTTGCCCTAAGTATTACCCCAGACGCTCTAGAAGCCGCTTTAAACGAGAATTCTGATGTAAAAGCGGTTTTATTGGTTTATCCTACCTATCACGGCGTTTGTGGGGACATTCAGACCATCGCAGCGATCGCCCATCGTCATAACATTCCCTTATTGGTGGATGAAGCTCACGGCGCTCATTTTAAGTTTCATGAAGCCTTACCCCCGTCTGCATTGTCTATGGGGGCAGATTTGACGGTACAATCCACCCATAAAGTATTAGGGGCCATGACTCAAGCTTCGATGCTGCATATACAAGGCGATCGCATTAATCCCCAAAAAATTAGTCAGGCTTTACAATTAGTTCATTCTACCAGCCCTAGTTACTTACTATTAGCGTCTTTGGATGGGGCCAGACAACAAATGGCCTTGCAGGGAGAAAAATTATTAACTAAAACCATCGAATTATCACAATTAGCTATTGAAAATATCAAGAAAATTGACAAGTTATCAGTTTTAGAATTGACAGAAAAACGGCCAGGATTCCACGATTTAGATATTACTCGTTTAACGGTGAATGTGACGGCTTTGGGGCTAAGTGGTTTAGAAGTTGATGATATTTTTAGGGAAAAATTAGAGGTTACGGCTGAGTTACCGATGTTATCTCATTTAGCTTTTATTATTTCCATTGGCAATAATAAACAAGATATTAAGAAGTTAATTAATGCCTTTAAAACCCTGAATCATTACTTTTCTTCATCCCCTAATGCTTTATTTTCTTCATCTCCTCATCTACTTAACCCATCTCCTTTGAAATTATCCCCCCGTGATGCTTTTTTTGCTCCCAAACAAACCATCAAAATTGAGCAAAGTATTGGTAAAATTAGTGGTGAACTTATTTGTCCTTATCCCCCAGGAATTCCTGTATTAATGCCAGGGGAAATAATTACCAATGAAGCTATAGACTATCTAACACAGATAAAACAGTTAGGGGGAACGATTTCTGGCTGTACTGACACCAGTCTACAGAGGATTAAGATAGTGATTGATTAAATTTTTAACTGAAATGTCGGGCTAAGTCCCGCGCTATAAAGCGAGTACCGCCAAGACGTTAGGGACGGGATACAGCCCGACCAACAAACAAACTGCGTAGCATCAATATTCTACCATAAGTCTTTTTGTGTGGTAGAATATAATTATGAGACTAAATTATGTCTATCGCATTTACCCAGATACTAATCAAACTGACCAACTCAATGAGTGGTTAGAGACTTGTCGCGTATCTTATAATTATGCGCTACGAGAGCTAAAAGATTGGATTGCTTCTAGAAAATGTCCAATAGATAGATGTAATTTGAAGTCAGAATACATCATGGCTGCCGATTATCCTTTTCCTGGCTATCACCAACAACAAAACAATTTACCCAAGGCTAAAAAAGACTTTCCTAGACTAAAATCTGTACCGTCTCAAGTATTGCAAACTAATATTAGAACCCACATTTCGCACTTTTATTAAGTGATACGAAAAAACCGAGAAAAGTCTTTTGTTTTGGGTTGAAATTAGCGTCAATTTTACGCTAACCAAATTAGCACTGATTAACTATTCTCATGAAGAGTTGTT
>JASJDN010000134.1 GCA_030065205.1 Crocosphaera sp. | reverse complement strand
CAAACGTGATGTGCCTGGGAACTTGAACGAATATGCTTTTCAGTTAAGTCTATTCAATCAAGAAAATAACCATCCCAACAGGGATTCGTTATGAATCTCCTCGGCTTTAGCCAGGAGAGCGTCAATACGCCTTCATTTGACTAATAAAGATGACGCTTCACCAGAAGAAGTTTTTATGCGTTCTTGTTCTTATTTGTTATCTCATCTATTGAATGAAAATGATCTTTATCAAGACCATTATTTTAGCTGTCAAGGAATTTGTGTTAAAAATATCAATGAATGGAAAAATCGTAATGGGTTAAGTTCTCTATATTCTATCCTTCCTAAGATATTTAATTTTGATAATTATACACCTAAATTGGATAAACTTGCTATTATCGCTGTGTCTAGTTGGGAATGCGATCGCAAATATACCAACACTTATCAAAAAAAGAATATGGTGGGAGAAGTTATTTGTTTATGTCATCAACAAGATAGAATAATTCGATTACATCATCAAGGAACATTCTCCAGGAATTATGACACTGAAGAGATTTACAAACATCCTGATATTCTCATTAACAAAATTACTCAATTATATAATCAAGGATATCGTCATTTTTTGTATATTGCTAAATCTCCCTACTCCAACTATTTAAACATTACAGGAGAAGATAGAGAACTCTATTTCATGTCTCCTGATATTATTAATGCGTTAAAGATAAATAAAACTGACATCAACATTTATCCGATTTTCTTTGATAAATATTATGTCGTTAAACTACAAAAAATTAATGCTGCTTCTCTGTATATTCAAGACACAACAGAATTAACACAATTAGTTAATGATAAAGCAGATGCAAGTCAACGATCTTTAGTATTCTTTAACTTATTCAATGGTATTACAGTAGGGAATGATAAATCATACAATGGTGTTATTTCCTATACAACTTTATTGAATATCTACAATGATACTGAACATGAAAAAACGATTTTTAATGGACTAATTAGTGATACTGACTTAAAAAAAGATATACTAAATTATTTAACTTTGTTTCATTTTTCTCGTTATGAAGCAACACCAACAAGAAATAAACCCATTAGTTTAAAATTAGACCCTTACCAAAATTTAATAGGAGATAACTCTGTTGGTGCATTATCTATGTTTAAACATAGTAACAACCAAAAAATCGAATTTAATTCTCTTGCTTTTTTAACAGAAGTAAGAAGATTTTTAAATTAAAACCCAGATACGGAGGAACAAGAATAATGTCAAATATTGGTGAACAAATCAAACTAGGAGAAAAGTTAGGATTTCTGTTTGAAGTTGGGTTTAATATTGGAATGCTTACCTACATCAAACAAAATGATATTAAACATCATTATGGTGACTTATATTCTCAAGATTTAAAACAGTTAAAGTTCAGTAGAATTATTGATAGATTAGCAATAGATGAAAGAGTTGTTAGTGATTCAAATCGTAAAATTGTTAAAGATTGGGTTTTGTTTTTTCTGCAAAAATCTTTTTTATCAGGACTTAATTTTCTACAAGAATATTTTGCAGCAGTAAGAATTGAAAAAAGGCATTATAAAAAACTAGATATTCTTTATTATCAATGTTTTTTTCATGGTCATAATAGTTTAGGAACTTATACGGATAAAGGAGATACTGAAGCATATATAAGTGTTTTTCAACAGTTAGACAATATTGATAACATTGAACAATACATTAATCAATATCAGAAAAAAGGAGAATTCTTAAAAGCTGATAGTTTAATTTTTATTCAGTATAAAAAGACAAAAACTATTGTATGTATTGATTATTCAATTTTTGCTATCCGAGAAATTCAAGATTTAGATGATCTTTGTAGTGTTGAAGTATTAAAAAGAATATTACTTAAAGAAATTGCTTATTTAAGAAAAAAAAGTATTTTCGCTAATTTAGGACTGGATAGTAAAACCTCTACAATTAATTTATCTGAGAATTTAAAGCATTATTATAAAGCATTTGTTACCAAGGATAAAGAAATCATGAAAATGATACAAGCAGGAAGTTATGCTTATAGTTTTTATAGTTTTCTTAAATTCAACAGTTTATTAGAAGATGATGAACCCATCAATGTAAATATTATTGGATATAGCGATCGCGGTATTAGTTCACTAACCTTAACTAATAAAGAAGAACATATTAATATACTTGAAACTTGCTACGATATTTATGCTGGTAAAATACAAAAAGAACTATCAACAGCGCGTCAAGATATTTTAATGAAAATTAAACGTGAAGCTGCAAAAAGTTTTACTAATGGAAGCAGTTTTTTTAAGCAACTGATGGATGTTTCTAGCAAAGGAATACACAGCTTTACCCATGAAGAAACCATTGATAATTTTTTAAGTCCTATTGATACCCTTCCCGCAGAAATATCTAATAACTTAAATTTAGATTCTAAACTAGATGTAAGAAATGCACATAAAGAACTGATTCAAAGAGAATTAGAATCAGATAAACCCTATTTGTTTTTAACAGGAAATCCTGGTATTGGTAAAACCACTGCTATTACAGAGTTTCTTAAACAACCTAGAATTACAGATGAAGGATTTTTGTTCTTTTATATTAGTCCAAGAACACAAGTTAACCTAGATATTTTTGAAAAGTTTACAGATAAACAGACGGGTGAACTATATGATGATAAACTTTTTGCTATTACCACTAACGCTATTCTTATTAAGTCTAATGATGGTAATTTGACGGTTAATTATCGTTCAAATATGTATCAAGATAAGCATCTTGAATATAATCATGTACATTTTATTAATCAAAGTCATGAACTAGACTATCAACCTTCAAATATCGCTGATACATACCGTCATAATGAAGATACAATCAAAGATAAAGCAGTGAAAACTAAGGGAGTTTTACAAAGTATTTGTGAAGCAACCAATACTCTTATCAAAAATGAAATTTCTAATAATATTATTGCTACGGTTGCTATGCAATCATTCAAAAAAACGACAGGGGGTAAAAATACATTTTCAGCACATTTTAACAAGATATTCAATAGTGCTTATAACTCTAGAAAAGGTATCTTTTTAGAAGATAGTATGAGAAAAATATCCAGTCGTATCAAACATATTTTTGTCATGATTGATGAGATTACTGGAGATGAAAGTGGGGTCTATTTTCTCCATGAAATCAACAATTTTTTTAGGCAATTTAAAGATGAATATGGATTCAATTATAAAATCATTGTAGCTGATGCTTCTATTGTCAACCCTGATGTTATTAATCAGCATTTTTCTTCCACTGTTCCTGAACCTAATAAAATCTTTTTTAGACAAGCTTTTGATCAAGCGTTACCCTTATCCGTTGAAGATTTTAAGTTTAAAAATAAACCAGCGACAATCATTAACAGTAATGCTTATCCAGCAAATAGTTTAAAAATCACTTATAAATTGTTTATTGAATCTATCGAATTTCATGAAAAATTATACTCACAAAAAAATCAACCGTTAAAAGAATCAGTACAAAAACAACTGATTAAAGATATCAAACATATTATTAAAAATAATCCTTATGAACAAATTATTGTTTATATTCAAGATAAAGAAAGATTAGGAACATTAATTGACGAAATCCGACCATCCCTGAAAACATTTGAAGATAAAAAAGACTATATAGAAATTCATGCAAACCTAGGAGATAAAGAGAAAAAAGAAATCAAACAATATCTTGATCAAGAAACCCTAAAAGTTATTTTTATGACATCTTCTGCAAGTCGTGGGTTATCCTTTCCCAATGTTAAACATATTTTAGTAGAAATTCCTAGATTTGAAGTTGAAAAAAATTTAATGGAAGTGATACAAGTTATTTATAGAGGGAGAGGAAACGATGAGATTGATAGACAGGATAAACAATTAATATTTTACCTCACTGAACAAGCAATATATGATCAAGAAGAGGATATAGAAAAGCGAAAATTAGCAATACAAGAAAGTATTTTATCATTTATCAATCTGTTGCTAATTCTGAAAACTTCAATTATGACAAGGATTCAAGGTTCTGGAAATATTGGAAAAGAACAATTTTTGATGATTCCTGTTAGTGGAAAATCCGTTTCTGCTGCGGGTGAAACCTTTAGCAGTAAACTTAGTAATTTAATTAAACAACTTAAACAAGAAGCAAGAAAATCTTATGATAATGAAAAACTAATAGAAGCTTACACTTACTTAGAAAAACTTTTAAAACCCTGTGATTTCACTTTAAAGAAAATATCTAAAGATACCGAAAAATCGGGAATATCTCCTCTTGACTTACGAACAGAGTTATCCAATCAATTCTTAAAATTAATGGATAATAGTTTTGAAGAGTTATTAAATTATTATCCTCTTGAACAATGTCATATCAGTGGTAGTTTATTAATAGTTCCCATTAAAGGTAAAACAATAGAAGAAAGATACAAAATCAAAACTGATAAAGGTTCAGATTCCTTAGATTATGAAAAAATCATCAATAATTTAAACTATATTAAAACTCATCCCAAATTACCAGAAACTATAACAAGGACTGTCTCAGATGTAATGAAATTTGTAGACACTATTTTTGAAAAAGATAATAGTGTTCAAAACTACGAACAAAATAGTCAGTATGATGATCAATATTATGCCATTCCTTTATATGCTTTCATTATTCCCGAACTCCTGGAAGAATATTTTCAGTGTGATGATGACCAAACCGAAGAGTATAGCTTTAAAAAGATTTTGACTTTGTATCTACGTTCTCTTTATCCTGTTTCTAGTCTTTTACCTATTGGGAACCAATATGAAAAATTTCCCTTTATGATTTTCCGTAGCTACAGTTTAAATGAACTGAGATATAAATTATTTACTGATAAATATTTATTAAACTCTAATGAAATTAATGTTTTAAGTTTAATTCTCGCTAAAAAGTAGATTGGGAATTTAGAATTTAGAATTAATTTTTTTGCTCATCACTTTTCTGCGATCGTAGCTATCGTAGGGTGGGTTAGGTTAGGACAAACAGAACTAAAGACAGAAGTCCGAAACTTAAAGGAAGATATTAAAGAAATAAAAGAAGATGTTAAAGGAGTAAAAACGGTTCAAAATTCTTTGATTAACGAAATATCAAACTTAAAAGGGGTAAAATCTTTAATTATTCCTATTGTGGTGGCTGTATCGACTGCACTATTAACCTTATTGGTGCGTTTGATTCCTAATGTCCCCCGTTGATTAAACGTTATGTGATTGATACTAATGTGTTGATTAGTGCTATTCTTTTGCCTGACTCAACGGCTTATTATTAGCTTAATTTTTGTTGAATTAAGGAATTAGTTTCTCCAAAAACTTGATTACCTAAAGAGCGGATTTCTTCTTTTTCTGCATCAGTTAAATAGTCTTTTCCAGATACTCCACCTCCTGAATGATGAGGATCACCACCATCATCAAGATAGCGTTGACGGGCAAGGTTGAAAATTTCTTGAAGTCGTTGATATTGTTGTTGTTTGTTGTTTTGAGGGTTATTCATGGCTAGATTTAGAAATTAACAGGAGTTATATCACCATTGGGTAAGATTTTAGCGACGGGTAATGTGGGGCTTAAGGTGCTAATGTACCAACTGCCATCATCTTCATCATATAAGCTATAGAGGACGATTTCTAAAGTTTCTAAAGCGTTAAAGACTCAGAACTGTTCTTCTGTCGGTTCCATGTAATTACTACTTTTGCATTATGCCTCAGTTTATCAAAAATACTTGAGATAAAGAAACAGCAATCACGAATCTTGACGGATAACGTTATACGTCATCAAGTGTAATACTAAAATTGTCATTCCGAGGAACTAGGAATCTCTGTAAACAAAAATCCCCCCACACTCCCCACACTCACTGCTCCTCCTCCTCTTTCAACTCAGGATTTTTCAACTCTGCATACACCGTTAAAACCTTAGACAAAGACTCTACCCGACAGTCATGACTAGGACATTGTTTAGTGGTATGAAGTGCATCTCCCCACCGTTGCAGGTTGGCTTGTGCTTCAGCAATGGCGGTTAATGCTGTGGCTTTGTGGTCGGAATCATCTATCTGTTGCGCTAGATTAAGCACTTCTTGTAATAGATTTAGGGCTTCTGTGCTGTGTGAGAGTTCACTAGAAACTTCGGCAATCGTTTTTAATGCCCTGCTTTTCGGGTCAGAATCATTTGTTTTTTGTTCCCTTATTTGTTGCGCTGTAGTAAGAGCTTGTTTTAAGAAGGTTACACCTTCTGTGCTGTCTGAGTGTTTAATGTAGGCTTCGGCGATCACTATTAATACAGGAACTTTTGCGTCAAAACGCTCTATCTGTTGCGCTGTCGTAACAACTTGTTTTAAAAGGGTAAGTGCTTGTTGTCTTTGTGAGAGTCCACTGGATGCTTTGACTATCGCTTCTAATGCTCTGGCTTGAGGATAAGAATCTAGTTGTTGCACTAAAGTCAAAGCCTGTTTTAAGACACTCAGAGCTTGTTTTCCCTGTGAGAGTTGATTCGATGCTTGAGCAATCTCTGTTAATGCTATAGCTTTGTAATAGGAATTATCCAAGTCATCCATTTGTTGTGCTATGACCAAAGCCTGTTTTAAGACGTTAAGACTTTCTTGACTCTGTGAGAGTTGATCGTAGGCTTGAGCTATCACAATTAAGTCGGAGACTAAAACGTGAGAAATATCTCTGTCTTGGAAAATAATTGAAATTTGTTTTAAGAGAGTAAGTGCTTCAGCGCGCTGTGATAGTTGACTAGAGCCTTGAGCGATCGCTGTTAATGCTTGATATTTATAGAAGGATTGATCTATCTGTTGCGCTACGGTGATAGCCTGTTTTAAAAGGAGTCCGGCTTTTTGGCTATCTAAAAGTTGACTAGAGACTTCAGCAATCTCTTTTAATCCTCTGGCTTTGAAAGAAGAATTATCTGAATGATTGATCTGTTGGGTAATAGTTGAGGCCTGTTTTAAGAGGTTAAGGGCTTGTTCCTCCTCTGACAGTTTAATGTATGCTTGAGCCATAACTACTAATTCAGAGGGATGGCTATAGGGAGAAGAATAATCTCTTTCTTGGGTAATAGCCGAGGCTTGTTTTAAGAGGTTAAGGGCTTGTTCCTCTTCTGACAGTTTAATATATGATTGAGCGATCACTGCTAATGTAGAGGCTTTATAAATCGAATCATCTATCTGTTGGGTAACCCTTACAACTGATTTTAAGAGGTTAAGGGTTTGTCTCCTGTCTGAAAGTTGACTGGAGGCTTCAGCGATCGCTGTTAATGCGGAGGTTGTGGAATTGGGATGAACCATATCTATCTCGTCTAATAGTGCTTTCATCTGCTTGATTTGCCCATCTTTAGCGAATGCAATGGCTGCTTTTGACTGATACTCATCATCCCGTACTTTTTCACCCCAATAAGCCAATTCTCGCCGAATCTGCCACAGTTGTCCGGGGGTGGTATAGTGCAACCATCCCCATCCTGCCATCAATAACAGTAAGATTGTCCCTAAAATACCCAAGTTTCGATACAATTTTCGTTTACTTTGTTGCAATAATTGTTGTTTTTGTCGTTCCTTATTTCCCCAGATTAAATACCGTTTATGGGATTCAATCAACCATAAGTCTCTTATTCCCAATAAATAACGAGGACTATAATTATTTTCCATCCACACTCTTACTTTTTTATTGAGTAATTCATTGGCTTTATAGGCTTTCGGTAAAATCTTCCCTGACAATTTCATCACCGCCGGAATCATCTTCTCATGTGCCAACTCGTAGGCAGTTTCTTTTTCTTGCTCAATAGGAGTAATTAATCGCTCTAATGCTAACCAGTTAATGGCTTCACTAATTTCTTGAGATGATATCGGTTTTAATTTTTCTTGTAATTCTCTAACAGTAAATGCCCCTGATCGCGTCAACTCATTCCCATCCACAAACTCTAATAATACTTTCATTAACTTTTCTTTTTGGGATTTTGATGTAGATTTTTCTCGCAATTTTAATCGTTCTGCTAAATATTGATATAATAGTCCTTCGACTTCTCCTATTTTTTGTAAAGCGGTCTTTTTAAATGCCCGTTTTTCTGACATCTTCTGACTACTAATAACTAAGGATAGTATTTGTAAATCCACAGGAGAAATAAGATTATCTTTTCCCATAAAGTTCGTCTCAAAAACAGATTTTATATAGTCTCGTTCAAAGTCTATATTTTCTATCTTGGCAATCACTTCTAGAACATTAGTTGCTTCTTCAGCAGAAAACTTTTTCAACTCAAAACTATTAGAAGAATAAAGAGAATAATTCAGCTTATTTTGAATATCTGCTTGAAAATAAAACAAATCTGAGCGTAAACACATCAAAATTTTGACATCAATGTTATCCTGTTCATACCACTGTTTTAAACTGTCAATAAATTGTTCATAAAGCTCAGAAAATTTATAACGATGTACAAAAACCTGCTCAAACTGATCAAAGAAAAGTATCAAAGGTTTGCCTACTGTTTTAATTCCTTGTTCACAGACTCCTAAAAAATCTAAATTTTCGGACTCCTGACTATTTAACTGTAAAGACCTAATAATTTCTTTGTTTACCGTTTCTAGGGGAGGTTTATCACTAAATTTAATATAGATACCTCGATACTGACTTTCTTCTATGGTCAATTTTGGGATTAAACCCGCTTGCACAAAAGAACTTTTACCACATCCCGACTCTCCCCATAAAATACCAATGCGAAACTCTCCATCTTGCAACATAGATAAACAAGCATTAATACTTTTATTTCGTTCCAACTTACTAAAAACTTCAGCATCTTTTTGGGTAAAGGGACGTAACCCTTTTATAGCAACTTGTTCCTCAATAGGACTATCAGAAACAAGTTTCGGTTTATTAAAAACAGCAATTAATACTGCAACACAAAATAATAGTATTATCCCTAAACATCCCCAGATAAACCATTGAGGATATTGTTCTATCTTGAAAACACTTTTAATAGCTTCCTGTGAAACCCAACCAACAATAATAACCGCTAAAATTAAACAGATTAACTCAACCCATTTCTTTTCCCGTATCAACTCTGCAACCATCTGTACTAACGAGACAAGACTTTTCATTGTCTCGGTAATACTCTCCAAAATAGCCTTAAAATTCTCCATCGTTATACAGTAAGCAGTTTCCTCTAGATTCTAACTGGAAACTCTAATGGAATTTAGAACTCATTAAATACAGATCATTGGTGTCAACTGAAGCAACAGTAACCTGTCATTGCGAGGAGGCACAACTTTGACTAGAATTGAGTTTAAGACTGAATTTTGCCTCCAAAGCAATCTTTAATAACACCTTTGGCCAACAGAGAGATTGCTTCGGGAAGATAATGACGACAAATTAACCTCTAGTATTGATTCATCCCCTCGCAATGACAATCAAGACATAAAGATTTACCGTTAATTTAACCCTAAGAAATACTAATATACTACTCCGTCTAATCAGTGATCGCTTTTATAAGGGAACTATTGAGGACTCAAAAATTCTGTTTCTCTTTGCTACTTCTTTTACCCAAAGAGAGGGTTTATAGGCGCATACTTTTTCCAGTGTGTATAGAATATCATGTCAAGTCAAGCAAAAGCAAGCATTTTTTACATTAGTTTAAAAATAGGAAGAAATCTGAAAAGTTGTGGGTTAATTTAAACTAGAGATAAATAGAGACAGCAAAATTATGTCAAACACACCGATACAAGTGACCACAGACTTAAGCGAACTCTTAGGCAAAATCAATGATAAACTCGACAATCTTCAAAAAGATGTGACTGAGTTAAAAATAGGACAAGCTCGACTAGAATCAGATGTGAGTACCTTGAGAGAAGATGTCAAAGAACTGAAAGGATCTAGCAAGGCACAAATATGGACATTAATTGGAATTTTAGCAACAGCAGTTATAGGAACAGTCATTCGCTTTGTGATTACTGCTTTTCCCAGTAATCCTTAATCTTTTTATGGGAACAAAGGAAAAAGGTCTACAGTCAATTTAACTCGGCACCTGTTCAAGCGTTGAGGGGAGGAACTTTCACTAGAAGAACCTCCCCCAATTTTTCCCTACATGAGAAGGTGAGATGTATCACATTCAGCAAGTGACTGGTATTATTGCGTCATCGAGTCAAATCAATGAGAATTAAGACAAGAGCAAAGGCAATAGGGCATTTTTTCTCGGGGTTCTTTCAGAAATCTCAACACAAAAGCATTATTAATCGCCAAAACTCACCATTGATCTCTACCCAAATTTAGACTTATGTTAAAAAAAGTGAAAGCGACTTATCGTAACGGCGCCTTTATCCCTGAAACCCCTTGTGATTTACCTGATAATACAGAAGTAGAATTAATGGTGAGTCTGCCTTCTGAGTATGGTCAAGATATACTAGATCCAGAAACCCGTAAAGCCATTCTCAATGCGTTATTAGCTCGAATGCGTCAAAATTCCTATATTCCCCATACTCATTCCGTTAACGCTTCAAAATAAGGGATGATGCTGAACCTGAGTCCATCTACCATCCTAAAAATTCCCTCAGACTGAATCCATTTAACCCATAAATTCCTAAAAATCAAGATTTTCCGTCTCTAATCTATCTGCTCATGATCCCAAAATTAGATCATTGAGCAGCTTTTTTTTGGAGAATGCCCCCAATAATTCGTTAAAATCGTAGTCAGAGTTATTATTACTCGTCATCCATCTAGCCAAAACAACCGACCAATGGAGATTAAAGCTGTTCAAGCTGGTTATTACGGAGATACTAATTTTCGTACTCCCCCACCAGATTTAGAATCCTTACTACTGAAAGAGCGTATCATCTACTTAGGATTACCTCTGTTTTCCTCCGATGAAATCAAGCAACAAGTGGGTATTGACGTTACTCAACTAATTATTGCTCAACTGCTCTATTTACAGTTCGATAACCCTGATAAACCCATTTTTTTCTACATTAACTCTACAGGGACTTCTTGGTACACAGGAGATGCCATTGGGTTTGAAACGGAAGCCTTTGCCATCTGTGATACCATGAATTACGTTAAACCGCCTATCCATACCATTTGTATTGGTCAGGCCATGGGAACAGCGGCCATGATTCTCTCAGCCGGAACCAAAGGCTGTCGTGCCAGTCTTCCCCATGCTACCATTGTTCTCAATCAAAACCGTTCCGGTGCGCGAGGTCAAGCAACGGATATTCAAATACGCGCTAAAGAGGTTTTGCATAATAAGCAAACGATGTTAGGCATTTTGTCTCAAAACACGGGACAAACCCCTGAAAAAATCGCTAAAGATATCGATCGCACCTTCTATTTAACCCCCGAAAAAGCCAAAGAATACGGGTTAATTGATCGCGTTTTAGAAAGTACCAAAGAACTCCCTAAACCCTTAAGTCCCGTTGGTTAATTCCTGTTTACCTTTACTTTAGATTAAGCTTATGCCTATTGGTGTTCCTAGTGTTCCTTATCGTCTTCCTGGTAGTCAATACGAACGATGGATTGACATCTATACTCGTTTAGGCCAAGAAAGAATCATTTTCCTCGGTCAAGAAGTAACCGATGGTATCGCTAACCGAATTGTGGCTTTACTGTTATATCTTGATTCTGAAGATCCCAGCAAACCTATCTATCTCTACATCAACTCCCCTGGGGGTTCCGTCACTGCGGGTATGGCTATCTACGATACCATGCAGTATATTAAGTCCGAAGTGATTACCATTTGTGTTGGTTTAGCTGCGTCTATGGGGTCATTTTTATTGGCTGCAGGAACCCCTGGAAAGCGTTTGGCCTTACCTCACGCTAGAATCATGATTCACCAACCTATGGGGGGAACTGGAAGACGACAAGCGACGGATATTGAAATCGAAGCGAATGAAATTTTACGTATTCGCGCCCAGTTAAATCAACTATTAGCGAATCAGTGCGGACAAACCCTCGAAAAGATCGAAAAAGATACGGACCGAGATTATTTTATGTCTGCTGAAGAAGCTAAAGAATACGGCCTAATTGATAAGGTAATTGAAGAAAGAAGTCTTTAATGATTTCAACCCTTTGGTGACGGTTGTATTGATACTATCCCCCATGATCTGATTAAGGTTATGGGGGTACTTTGATCGCTTCGCTTGAAGTCAGAAGTTTTGTTGATAATAATTATCTATTTTATCAAAAATAATCTAATTTTAATAAGCTAAACGTTAATTTTAGCTAGGAATCATCGGAGTAAGATGATAAATACGACCAAATTTAACAGCAGTCTTAATATCATTTTGACGTAAAGCTAAACGAACCTTATCTAATTTTTCTACATCTTCTAAGGAGAGGTAAGGAGACCAAAGGTCATCGTTAATTTTAGCTTGTTTTATGCTGTCAAGAATATCTCTAACAAAAATATTATCGTTAGCTAATTCATAGGGTTTCACTTTCACTTTTTTTATCTTTTGTCTGACTCATCAGAAATAATCTTAATTTTAATAAGCTAAAGGTTTGACCTAAATTAAGGGGTAATAAAGAAATTCCTTCTAAACGAGATTGTACCCAACCGTCACCCCATAACCATTCATGATACCCATCAATTCCTTGTTTCAAAATCATCCGTAAACAGTTATCATCAGCAATTTCTACCCGATGTTCAATGGTAACTAATCCAAGATTACTGGTAAACTTTGAACCAGTGATTAACTTATCAGGAACATCAGAAGATAAAGTCTGAGGAATTAACCATTTTTTTAAATGATTGCTGTTTAATAAACTATCCCGAATCAGATCATGATCTCCAGGAACGGCAATGCGTAATTGACTCTGTTGAAAGTTGCCTAACATTTGATTATGTAAATTTTACTATCCTATTTTAGCCTGCTTCATGAAACCTAGACAAACCTGGACAGGCTTGCTGTTCAATTCCTGCTTCAACCTAGGGAGTCGGCTCCTTCTAGTCCACAGGCGTTCACCGATAAGCCATCGGCATTGTTGATCCAAGCTTCGATATTTTTTGAGGCATTGAGATCCCTGTCCATAACTTGGCCACAATTTTGACAATGATATACTCTTTCACATAAGGGCATATCTTGTATATTTCCACAGACTGAACAAGTTTTTGAACTAGGAAACCACCTATCTACTATGGTTAACAAAAAGCCAAAACACTCTTGTTTATAATTCAACAATTCTCGAAAACGATATAATCCTAAACTAGATAAGGCAGAGCCTATTTTGTGGTTAGCCATCATGCCTTTTATGTTTAAATCTTCTACGAGAATATGTTGATAAGTTTTAGCTAATAACGTGGTGATTTTTTGCAGAAAATCTTCTCGAATATTGGTTATTCTTTTATGCTTCTTTCTTAGTTTCTGGTAATATTTAACCGCATTTTTAGAGGCTTCTATTCCAGAACGACGGTTGCCTAACACCTTATTCCTGTTTCTCCACTGTATCTTTCCTAGCTTGGTTTTCGCTCTTTTAATGGAAGATGGAGTCTCTAAGATGTTTCCATCACTAAGAGTGGCAAAAGTTTTTATTCCTAAATCAATTCCTACTTTTTGGTGGCTGTGTTTCATCTCAGGTATATAAGATGCTGAAACGGCAAAACTTACATACCATTTCCCTGCTTCTCT
>JASJDN010000024.1 GCA_030065205.1 Crocosphaera sp. | reverse complement strand
TATAGGGTTGAGGATACACTAAAGGAAAATAACCATCTTTTTTGAGATAATCAGGCAAGGATATTCTGGCTGCTAATTTTCCTTCTTTTTTTCTTTCTAACAGCTTAAAAAAGCCCCTAATAGCTTCATCTACAGATTTGAGACATTGTTGTGCAACTTGAGAATGCAATAAGCCATAATTCTCATTGTCTTTGCAATGATGGTAATTTGATTCATAAGCTAAAAAACGATTTTCAGCAAAAAAGAACTGTCTTACCGTGTATAGTCCTACATTATACATATTTTTAGCTAAACGACATTGATAGCGCAGTATTTCATACTGCTCTGCTGTTAAGCCTCGAATTTGTATCGATTGCGTGACTAGCATTGGCAAGATTTATGACATATCTTGCTCATATTATAACATATCAGTAAGATATAGAGGGGAATTATTTTTAATGGACGCTTTGCGGTGTCTTGAGTGCGTCTTTCATTCCGAGGACACCTCGGAATTACGCACTCGCTTTATATTTTGGTCGCCATTCATCCCTAAGTTGTAGAACTTTAGGGTATTCTGGCGACATTAGGATAAAAGAATGAAAACAGATACTATCTTTTATCGTCTCTTTCAATCTTTTCCCTCTATTTTCTTTGAATTGATTGAACTTCCTGCAGGGGAAGTAAACAACTATTGTTTTGACTCGGTAGAGGTTAAGCAATTATCCTTTCGCATTGATGGGGTATTCTTACCGCAAGAAAATAATCCTAATACACCGATTTACTTTTGTGAGGTACAGTTTCAAAAAGACGATAATTTTTATGGTCGTTTTTTTGCAGAAATTTTCTTATATTTGAGTAAAGCTAAATTGATCAATGATTGGCGTGGGGTGATTATTTATCCTAACCGTCGAGTGGAAACCGATAACATCCAACGCTATCAAGATATGTTAACTTCTGGTAGGGTGACTCGCCTTTATCTCAATGAATTAGAAAACCTCAATCAAACCTCAATCGGACTAGCAACGGTACAGTTAATTACTTTACCTGAAACAGAAGCCATCGATGCTACCCATCAACTCATTCAACGAGTCAGAAATGAGTTAAAACCAGACCAAAAGCCCGAAGAACTTTTACAATAACGGTGAGAACATTGGATAATTATTTAGTGATCATTCCTAATGCCAAGTTAATTGAAGATAATATTATTAATTACTATGCCAAACCCCAGAGACGAATTGATTTAGTAATTGGAATTAGTTATGGTGATGACATCGATAAAGCGAGAAGATTAATCACAGAAGTTTTAGAAGAAGAATCACGGGTATTATCTGATCCTCCAGCCGTAATTTGGGTAGGAGAATTAGGCGATAATAGTGTTAATCTTTATGTTTATCCTTGGGTTAATTCTCCTGATTATTTACCGGTTAAATATACGCTCACAGAAACGATTAAAAAGAAATTTGATCTTGAAGGGATTACCATTCCTTTTCCCCAAAGAGATGTTTATCTTCATCAATAGTAACCTACAATTACTTAAGTGCTTAAACAAAATTAATTGCACGGTGGGCAATGTCTAGTAAAAAGCTAAAACTGTTATCCAGAAATTATTGTGACCATTTCCCACCCTACAGTTTTTATGTAAAGTTACTAATTTTTACCACAGGAATTAGAAATTAATACAATTTCTCAACTGTCTTCTTAGCTAAGATTTTGTATATGAAATTCCTGTGGTTAGATAGAACTTAAAGGGTTTCTGAATTATCAGAGTTGTCTGTATTTACCGCAAATGTTTCAGTAAACGTATGGTTTTCTGATGAAGTGATACAAAAACTCAGTTTACCGTCTTTCAGTTTTTCTACTAACACTACAATTTTTCCTCCTATTCCTTTATTACGAAATGTGCAAAGAAGTTGATACAGGGTACGATAAGCATTGGTAAATCCCTGGTCATTAATAGGATGAGATTTCATGAAAAATGACCTCTTGTCGATGTATGATGGACATTATTAACTTGCCATACCCTAAACCTATCAATCAACACCTGGAATCTCGATTTAAACCCAGGTGTTGACAAAAAGCTATCATTGTGTATTATGCCTAGATTAACTGAAGCAGGACAAAGAGAGGCTCTAGAGACTCTTTGTGCAAGTATTCGTCAGTGGGATCGCTGGTCTTCCTATGAGTATCTTTTTAATAATTCTTCGTTAGAAAAAATTGAGAAAAAAGTATCTAACAATAAGCATTTATCTCAAGACGAATATGATTATTTAGCTGATATTATCTCTAAAGAATTAACGTATAAAATAATAGTAGAATATACAGTAAACTATGAAAGAGATGAGATTTATTTACAAGATATGCAGGGATTAAGTGAAGATAAAATTATTAATATTGCCTGGGAAACATTAGAACAAATTACAGACTATAGCGTTTCTCGGACTCATGAGGTACACTTAACTCCTGCCTCCTGCCCCCTGCCTCCTGCCTCCAAGCGATAACCTCTGTACCTCACAAGTATCAGAACTGCTATATATTAGTTCTCGTTTACACAGTCGTGCTATTTCACCCAAAGAACACAAAGAACAAAAAAAACAAAATGACCTAAACCAAATTAATCACTTTTTAAACAGACGCAGCGGATTAAATTTGCAGCAATTACAGTTTTGCCTTGATCTTCCTGTTGATAAAAAATTAATTTGTGCTAGTGGCTTTTCGCTTTCAACTTGCCGCAAATTTTTAAAAAGAAATCAAGATTTAGGACAGAGAACATTCAATCATCTATGTGATTTTTTAAATATTGATATTAATAATGAGCAACTGGTTGTTATCAACTCTAATCCATCACCTAACTATCCTGAACTAGAAAAATTTCTCAGTGATCAGGATTTTCAAAGTGCGGATCAAGAAACCTATAATATTATGATTCAAGCTGTAGGCAAACAATTAGGAGAGTCTTTTGATGCAGAGGATATTAATAATTTTCCCTGTAATATTTTAGTGGAAATCAACTCACTTTGGGAGCAATATAGTAATCAGAAATTTGGTTTTAAGAAGCAAACACAAATTTGGCTTAACTGTGGTGGAGAAATAGATAAAATTGATGATAAAAACTGCTTGTATAAGTTTTGGCACAGACTAGGATGGTATGTAGGAAAACCAATGATTTATGATGTGGAAAATGCGCCGATAGGACACCTTCCTCGTCAAGTATTACGTGAATTTTGTGAATTATCTTTTATGTCTCGTTTTGTTACTTGTGAACGTGATGAGGAACAATAATTAATTTTGGATTATTATGGGTTAATGTTTTGACGTTTCCCCTTGCCTAAAGGGGTAAACGTCAACTGCATAACATCAGCAAAGATTATTGACAACCCATCAACCCTTGAAAAACCTCAACGTACTTGGCCGCCGGACCTTTCCAGGAAACGTCGTTGCCCATGCAAGCGAGACGCATTTGTTCAAACTTCGGGGTTCCATATTCTGCTAAAGCTTTTTTCATACCCACAATCATCGCATCTACCCCTCGTGCTAACATCTCCTCTGAAACTGCTACCCCAGGAATTTTCGGCATCGGAATCTTCTCCATCCAGAAACCAAATTGAGGGGGAACCGTATCCACTAAACCACCCACAGGGGCAACCACTGGAATCGTCCCATACATCATGGCGTACAATTGATTCAAACCGCAGGGTTCAAAGCGCGAAGGCATTAAGCAGTAGTCGGCACCGGCGGTGATAAAATGGGCTAATTCAGGGTCAAACCTAGCTACCCCTTTTGCAAACGGGTATTGGTCTGCGATCGCTTCTAGTTGCTCTTCCAATTTTGGTGATCCGATGCCTAGGATAACCACTTGACAGTTGAGTTGGGCTAACTTAGGCATGGCTGCGATGATCACGTCAGCCCCTTTTTGGTTTTCTAAACGACCGATGAAACCGAAGATAGGAATATCGGGGTCTGTTTTTAACCCGCACTCGATTTGCAAAGCCATTTTACAGGATTGCTTCCCACTGGCCATGGTTTCGGCATCGTAGTTAACGGGTATGTACTTATCTTTTTGGGGGTTCCAAGTTTCCACCTTGGTTCCGTTGGTAATACCGGTCAATTTAACGGCCCTGGCCACCTCGTCCAGTTCAACCCCACCGGCCGCATCGGCAGTCACTTCTCTGGCAAAGTTGGGGGAAACGGTTAACGCTTTATCGCAATGTAAGAAACCAGCTTTCAACCAGTTGAGCATCACCATCGGTTCCGAGGCAACAATGGGTTTCGTGGTGGTTTCATCCAAGGGAGGAGGGGCAAACTGGGTGGTAAACGAGAGGTCTTGTAGATACTTGTCGGGCAAGTTTAAGGCTTCAAATTTTAACAGGGGGAAACGGCCTTGAAAGGCGATATTATGCAGCAACATCACTGTTTTGGCGTTTAGGAATGTACCATAACTTTTGTAGTATTCTTTTAAGTACAAGGGCAAAAGGGCGGTATGCCAATCGTTGCAGACAAAGATAGTATTTTCTCCCATTGGACCTTTGCGGCCATAGGGACCCAAGGGAACCAGCAACGGTACTTCGATCGCTGCTTGGGATAGCATGGCAAAGCGTTCGGCGTTATCGGTGTAATCAACGGCATCTCTGGGGCCGTACAATTTTTTGTTAACTAAGGGAGTCTTGGACAAGTAGACGTGATGGTCGACCCAAATGTGGTCGACTCCTTTTTTGTAGGAGTGGAAGTAACGAACCTTGGTGGTTTCTTTACCATATTTGACTGGGTGCAGAATTTCGGTGTCCCAAGCGTCTTTATATTGGTCAAACCGTGGCGCAA
Source organism: Crocosphaera sp. (assembly GCA_030065205.1). GTDB lineage: Bacteria > Cyanobacteriota > Cyanobacteriia > Cyanobacteriales > Microcystaceae > Crocosphaera. Next base: position 54,776 of record JASJDN010000024.1, on the reverse strand, counting down.
CAGTACAAACTGCATGACCCATTTTTGCCAATTCTTCTGGTAAACCTTCTGTTACATCCCCTAAGCCACCAGTTTTTGAATACGGGGCTACTTCCGTAGAGACAAAGCAAATATTTAACATTTTAGTGTGAGAAGTCTTAAAAGATGAATAATGAGTAAGAGATAGAAAAATGAATTGTAACTGATTATACCATCATGATTCCCGATTAATTCCTGTTTGTAATTGCCATAACCCCTGTATCATAATGATTAATCTTCCTTAGCTGATATTTCGCGTGAACTACCACACACTGACGCAAGGGTTCCTACCCAGAGACAAGCGCGGTACTCAAATGACCCTTAACATTAAAAGAGGTAAGAATGAAACAACAAATCAATATCTTAATAGAAAAAGATGACTCAGGTTACATTGCCTACTGTTCAGAAATCGAAGGGTATAAAGTAACTGCTAAATCCTTAGATATTGTCGTCAATAATCTTAAAACAACTATTGCAAATTATTTACAAGCACCGGCTACCCCTTCAGACAAAGAAGCGGATAAGCCAATTTGGGAAATTGCTCAAGACTTGATGGAAGACGTGACAGAAGATGAAAAGTCTAAACTTCCTAAGGATGGCGCCCAACAACATGACCATTATATTTATGGAACACCGAAAATAAATTCATGAGATTGGTTTTTGCTGATACTTTTTATTGGGTTGCCTTAATTAACCCTCAAGATGATTGGCACAAGAGAGTGATTCAAGTAAGTCAATCTTTAACTCAAACTCAGTTAATCACAACAGAAGAAATTTTAGGAGAAGTTCTAACTTTTTATTCAAAATCTGGCTATCAATCAAGGCAAAAAACAGTCACTTTTGTCCGAAATATTCTCAATCACTATCAAGTTCAAGTTATTGAACAAAGTCATCAATCGTTTTATTTAGGATTTGCCCTATATCAACAACGTTTAGATAAAGGATATAGTTTGACTGATTGTATTTCTATGAATGCCATGAAACGATTAGAGATTAGAGAAATTTTAAGTCATGATAAACACTTTACTCAAGAAGGTTTTACGATTTTATTGCCATAACTTCTTATTCTTTTCTCTTACTTACTGTTAACCCCAGTTTGTACTTGCCATAACCCCGCATAAATACCTTGTGCATCTAATAGCTGTTCGTGGGTTCCTTGTTCGACGATTTTTCCCTCTTCCATGACGTAAATACAGTCTGAATGACGAATGGTAGACAAACGATGGGCGATGGCAATGGTGGTTCTGTGGGCGGTAATTTTTTCGAGAGAACGAGCGATCGCGGCTTCGGTTTCGTTGTCTACGGCTGAGGTGGCTTCGTCTAAAATCAAAATAGGCGGATCTTTTAATATTGCCCTAGCAATAGCAATTCTTTGTCGTTGTCCCCCGGATAATTTTTGTCCCCTTTCTCCCACAATAGTATCGTAACCTTGATACAATTTTTCGATAAATTCATGGGCTTCTGCTAGTTTGGCAGCTTGTATAATTTCAGTATCAGTGGCGTTAGGATTTCCATAGGCAATATTTTCTTTGACAGTTCCATGAAATAGAAAGACATCTTGACTGACTAAACCAATGGCTTTCCGTAAATCTCCTAAAAAGATATCTTGGATATTGATGTCATCTAAGGTGATTTTGCCTTCATCAATTTCGTATAATCTGAGTAATAATTTTACTAAGGTACTTTTTCCTGAACCAGTAGAACCCACTACACCGATGCGATGACTGGCGGGAATATCTAAGGATAAGTTTTTGATAATTGGATGACCTTCTTGATAAGCAAACGTAACGTTTTCTAGGGTGATTTTTCCTTGTATGGTTTCTCTGGGTAAGGCCACAGTTCCAGAATGAATGGTTAAGGGAGTGTCTAATAAGTTCATCACCCGATTGGTAGAGGCCATTGACCGTTGATAAAGGTCTAAAGTTTGTCCTAATCGGGTTAATGGCCATAGTAGACGTTGAGTCATAAACACTAAAACGCTATAAGTTCCTACTGCTAATTTACCCTCAACGGCTTCCATGCCACCATATAATAAAATAGCAGTAAATCCTGCCAAGATAACCATACGAATAAGGGGAACAAAGGCCGCACTAAAGGCGATCGCTTTTTGATTACTCTTTCGATAGGCTTGACTATCTTGTCGTAATCTTTCTAATTCATAGGCTTCTGTGGTAAAACTTTTTATGGTAGTAATTCCGCTTAAGTTATTGGATAACCGACTATTTAATAATCCGACTTTTTCCCTAACTTTGGCATAACGAGGGGCTAATAATTTTTGAAAGGTAATGGAACCCCAAAGAATAAAAGGAATAGGTAACATAGCCATCCAAGCGGTTCCTGGGGTAACAATAAAAAAGGCTAAACCTATAATAATAACGGTGGTCACCACCTGTAAGATTTCATTTGCTCCCACATCCAAAAAACGTTCTAATTGATTAATATCATCGTTTAAAATGGATAATAAAAGTCCTGTATTCTTTTCTTCAAAATAAGACAATTCTAACTCTTGTAAATGTCCATAAGCGTCTAATCTTAAATCGTGTTGAATATTTTGAGCTAAATTACGCCATAACCTCTCATAAGTATATTGAAATACCGACTCTAAAACCCAGACAATAATTGATAAAAATGTTAAGATTAATAATTGAATAAAAACATCTTTAAACCCTAAATTTGCAATTAAAGAATCTTGTTTTTTAACCACGACATCAACAGCAGCCCCAATTAATACGGGCGGTGCTAAATCAAAAATTTTATTAATAATAGAACAGGTGACTGCTTGCCAAATAAGCGGTCGATAGGCTTGTCCATATTCAAAAAGCCGTTGCATTTGATAATTCATAGTTGCCTATTTTTCTAAGCTTCTTGATTATATTTTGCCATAGCTGTGGGTTGGGTTGAGGACGAAACCCAACACCAGCCAGTTGTAGATAATGAGTAGATTATTGGACTTATTGACTTGATGTAATTCCTCTTTCCCTGAGTTGTTGTACAAAATATTCTTCTAAAGAAGCCCTAGCGCGATTTAAACTGAGTAATTGAGCGTCGATAGTGGAGAGAAATTCGATAAATTCTTGGGGATTTCCGTTTAATTGTCCGTGCCACGTATGCTCAATCTCTTTAATGCCTGATATCCACGGTTCTAAGGCTTGTTTTGTCCCCCCTTGAACAATCACTTGATAGACATCGGAACGACCTAAAATTTCTTCGAGGGACCCCACACACAATAAATCTCCTCTGGCCAAAAGGGCAATGCGATCGCAGATTTTTTCAATATCGGTTAAAACGTGGGAGTTAAAAAAGATGGTTTTTCCTTGTTCTTTGAGGGATAAGACGATTTCTCTGACTTGATAGCGTCCCAAGGGGTCAAGTCCGGACATGGGTTCATCAAAAAAGACCACTTCGGGGTCATTAATTAGTGCTTGGGCCATCCCAACCCGTTGCAGCATCCCTTTAGAATATTGTCTTAATTGTTTCTTTTTGGCGGTTTTTTGCGCTAACCCCACTAAATCAATTAATTCAGGGATGCGTCTTTTTTGCACTGACTTGGGAATTTGAAATAAACCTGCGACGAATTCCAAAAATTCCCAGGCGGTTAAATAATCGTAATAATAGGCGTTTTCGGGTAAATAGCCGATTTTCTGTTTTACGGAGAGATTACCGACGGGATAACCTAATAATACGGCGCGGCCTGTTGTTGGGCGTACAATTCCGAGTAACATTTTTAAGAGGGTTGTTTTCCCGGCACCATTGGGTCCGAGTAACCCGAAGGTTTCTCCTTTATAGACGGAGAAGGAGCAATCATTGAGCGATCGCAATTTTTGATTCATCCAAAAGCCAGTGCGATACACTTTACTTAAATTCCATGTTTGCACCACTGGCATTACATCGTTTTGTTGTTCTTGTGGTTGGACTTCAGTAACGGAATTCATTGCTTTTCAGGTAGTGATTTGTGATCTATTTAGAAATGCTCTATTCCCATTGTTCCCTATTCTCTAAGTAAAATTAACTTTGTTAAGAATTTTAATACAATCTGTTAGAACCTAAACTTATCAATATGATTTAAACTATTTTCTGGGTAACGATAAAGTTTTGTCTTTCTAAGTTATTATCTCTTGCTTGCATTTTCAGCAACTAAAATCTAGATATTTGGATATAATTCTACAACAAAGCCCTAAAACTTTCCATATCTAGTTCAAAAAACAAAACATTGCGAGGTGGTCAATGATTTCAGGTATGTAATTAGTTCACATGAATTTCTGATCTGTATTTATAGTAGATTGTTTCGGGGTGTTTTTAGCCACAATCAAAGCTTACTGTTTATATTACCCCTCGCAATGACAAATGAAATCTCTAATTACTTTTGAAAATTAGGGGTATATTCATTAATATAAATCTTTTCCTAATGTTCTTCTCATCTTGCTCTCATCTTGGTATTTTTTAATGAAAATATAGATTAATTCCACATCAGGAGGTCATATGATGTTTCCCAAATCAGCATCATTTTGGTTAAGTTTGTGTCTCACTAGCTTTGTTGTTCCTTTGTTTTTTGTCGCTACCAATCCTAATAAGGTATCTGCTTCTGATAACATTTCAGCGTCACAACTTCATGCTTGTGCGGGCAGTTCAAGAAGAAATGTGGGGGGACCCTTAGCTAGAGAATTACAAGGAAAACCCGTTGTTATCGATATTTATGCGACTTGGTGTTCAGGTTGTAAAAATATTGCCCCTACCCTGAGTCAATTAAAAAAACAATATCAAGGAAAAGCTCATTTTATAGTCTTCGATGTTAGTGATAAAGCCACATCTCGTCAAGCAGAAGCAAGAGCAAGAGAATTGGGTTTAGGAGACTTTTTTAATCAACATAAATCTCAAACAGCCAGTGTTACCATTGTTGACCCAGCTAACGGTGATATTCTCAGTCAAGAACGTAAGAATAGTAATTTGAGTGATTATACTTCGGTGTTAGATGCTGCTATTACTCAAAGATAATTTACTTTATTTTTTATTGTTGTCAGAAGTGGAAGTCTGAGATTTCAGAAAATATATATATCAGACTTCTCTTTTATCACCTGCACAAAAGACAAATATCATTGATTCAGAAAAGTTTTATGACTCAGATAGAGAAATCACTCCCAAAAAAGAAAGCGTTAGGCAATCCTAAAATCCCGAGAAAATGGTTATTTTATTTTGCATTGGGACTGCTTGCTTTAATTCTTGTTCTCACCGTTGGCCCCCTCATTAGTCATCCTATTGAAAGCGTAATTTCTGTTGTGGAAAATCGTTATCAAGAATGGTTTGATCAACAAAATACAACCAGTCCCTTCGTCTTATTACCCCTAGCCTTTATCGGTGGTTTATTAGCTAGTGTTTCTCCCTGCATCCTTGCTTTACTTCCTGTTAATCTCAGTTACATTGGTACATTAAACATAAAATCTCGATGGGATGCTTTTAGTAAAGCTGCTTTATTTGTGTTGGGTGCCGTAACTATTTTAAGTTTATTTGGCTTGGTTTCTTCCTTTACCGGTTTAATAATGGTGGAATATCGAGGCTATATTAATATTGCAGTTGGCCTGATCATGGCTGTGATGGGATTATGGTTAATTGGAGTTATTAACATACCTTTACCACAAACTAATATTAATTTTCCCCAAGCCGGGCCTTATGGAGTGGGTTTAACCTTTGCTTTAGTCAGTTCTCCTTGTGCTAGTCCGGTTTTATTTGCTGTGTTAGCTGCTGCTGCTGCTACCGGTTCTCAGGTTTTAGCCACTCTAACAATGGTTAGTTATGGGTTAGGTTATACGATGCTGATTTTTCTAGCAAGCTTATTCACAGGATTAGCCAAACAAAGTAGATCGTTATTGAGTCATTCTGAAACCATTATTCGCTTAGGGAGTGTAGCCTTAATTATGACGGGTGCTTATTATTTATTCACTGGGAGTAAATGGTTTATAGGAGGTTAAATTATCAAAAAAAAAGAAAGTGAAACCTTGCTATCTTATAGCAGGGTTATTTTAATGTGTAGCAGTACAAAAATTAGTTTAGTATAATTAGTTAAAGATAAAATAGTAATCCTATGGATATTTTCAGTGCTACTGAAGCAAAAGATAATTTATTCAAGTTATGGGCAATAATTTGAGGTATCTAATTAGTTTACATAAATTTTTGATTTGCCCACCCTACGGTCTGAAAGTAAAAAAGTTAAATAATAATCTAAAAAGTCTGCAACAAACACCTAAAACAATTCATAATAAAAGATAGCGTGATAAAGAAAAGCCAGAAACATCCATGAGTAAAGGAACCCTCTTCGATAAAGTTTGGGATACCCATACCGTTCAAATATTACCTTCAGGACAAACCCAACTCTTCATCGGACTGCATTTGATCCACGAAGTCACCAGTCCCCAAGCGTTTGCCATGTTACGAGAAAGGGGACTTAAAGTCATGTATCCTGATCGCACTGTGGCCACCGTTGATCATATCGTCCCCACAGAAAACCAGGCCCGTCCTTTTGTTGATACCCTAGCCGAAGAGATGATGCAAGCATTGGAAAACAGTGCCAAAGAGAACGGTATTCGCTTCTATAATATCGGTTCAGGAAACCAAGGCATCGTCCATGTTATTGCCCCGGAACAAGGACTCACCCAACCCGGCATGACCATTGCTTGCGGGGACTCCCATACCTCCACCCACGGGGCCTTCGGGGCGATCGCATTTGGGATCGGAACCTCTCAAGTTCGGGATGTATTAGCTTCCCAAACCCTTGCCCTCTCTAAGTTAAAAGTGCGTAAAATCGAGGTAAATGGCACGTTACCCCCTGGTGTTTATGCTAAAGATGTCATTCTTCATATCATCCGTAAACTAGGGGTTAAAGGGGGCGTAGGGTACGCCTACGAGTATGCAGGAACCACCTTTGCATCTATGTCTATGGAAGAACGGATGACGGTATGCAATATGTCTATCGAAGGGGGGGCAAGATGTGGCTATATTAACCCGGATGATATTACCTTTGATTATCTAAAAGGACGAGACTTTTCCCCCAAAGGAGACGACTGGGAAAAAGCGGTCAGTTGGTGGCGTAGTATGACTTCTGATGCCGATGCAGAATACGATGATGTGGTTACCTTTGACGCTTCAGACATAGAACCCACCGTAACTTGGGGGATCACACCCGGCCAAGGAATAGGTATCAGCGAACCGGTTCCCACTCCTGAGAGTTTACCCGAAAGCGATCGCGCGATCGCCCAAGAAGCCTACAGTTATATGCAGTTATCTCCTGGAACCCCCATCAAAGGGACAAAAGTTGATGTCTGTTTTATTGGAAGTTGCACTAATGGCCGTATTAGCGACTTACGGGAAGCTGCTAAGTTTGCCAAGGGACATCATGTAGCTAATGGGGTGAAAGCGTTTGTGGTTCCGGGTTCGGAACGGGTGAAAGTGGAAGCCGAAAAAGAAGGATTAGATAAAATCTTTGTTGAAGCCGGCTTTGAATGGCGTGAGGCCGGATGTTCCATGTGTTTAGCCATGAACCCCGATAAGTTACAAGGGGATCAAATTAGTGCCTCTTCTTCTAATCGTAACTTTAAAGGTCGTCAAGGATCATCCACGGGACGAACTTTGCTAATGAGTCCAGCGATGGTGGTTGCTGCTGCAGTCAATGGGAAAGTTGCTGATGTACGAGAGTTAGGATAAAGTCCCTAGGATGGACAATCCCCCGTTACATCCTTAGCTTAACGGGTGATTGTTGTTACCTTAGATTAATCAGGGGCTAAAGATTTGAGCATATCCGTCATGCTTGCTAACAAATCACTACGTTGCTGTTGTTCAATGGGTCGTCGGTTGGGAATGGTAGGACGTTCAAAATAGCGTTGAATTCCCTCTTTGACTTGTTGAGCAATCAACCCTTGTAATTCTTCTTTTGCTCGTTGTCTTTGATAGTCTGCGCCTTCATGACTCGTTGCATAAAGGGGCGGTAAACGGTTAAGGGCATAAGCAGCAATGTCACCAATATCAAGCTGACAGGATTGTTTAGACTCTTGTTCAGCCACTTGAGTAATGGCTTCACTTAAGACCAATTCCTCCATCACGTTGATAAACTGTTTCCGAGGAACAGCTTTGACTTCTCCTGTTAATAATGCCCCCATGAGGCGATCTAACGCCATATATTCCTCCATGGGTAAGTCGGAGGCAGATTCACAGATCCGTCCGACCTCTTCTTCCATTGTAGGTGTCAAATAGCCATCTTGAAGTGCATTTTCGACAATTTTTTGAATGCTCATAGGTTTATTGTTTTGCTTAGTAAGTCGAACGGTCTGCGAATAGTCGTTATTCTCAGATTACCCATTTTTTGGCTAAAAGTTACAAAGAAAGGGATTGGCTTTGCCTTGTGAGATATACTAATGTCCATCAGAGCCAATTACGAGGCAGGTTTAATATAAATCAGACCTTGTCGCCAAACTAACAGGGATTGATTGGACTCATCGGCGACACAAAGACATTGAGAGTCTTGCCATAAAACTTGACCGGTGATTGTCTCGGTTGTGGTGAGTTGAATAACCACTTTTTGTTGATCTTTAATATACTTTTGAATAAGTCGAACACTGGGCAACCCCGTATCAAATTCAGTCATGAGTTTTAGGGATATGGATAGCTGTTATTTCTATTATCAGTTATCCCTTGTTCTTGTTTGTGAATTAATTGATAATTATTTATATAACCCTCCCTTAAGTCATTATGGAATTTACTAAATATCAGGGTCTAGGCAATGATTTCATTTTAGTGGACAATCGCCACAGTGCGACTCCTTTGTTATCCCCAGAAGAGGCGGTTAAGTTATGCGATCGCCATTTTGGTATCGGGGCGGATGGGGTCATTTTTGCCTTACCTGGGGATGAACAGAGCGATTACACCATGCGGATTTTTAATTCTGATGGGTCAGAACCGCAAATGTGTGGTAATGGTATTCGTTGTTTGGCTCGTTTTTTGGCTAAGTTAGAAGGGACGACCACCGTCGGTAAATCCTATGGTATTCAAACCCTAGCCGGTATTATCGTCCCTCGTTTGGAAGAAGACGGACAAGTGAAGGTGGATATGGGAACGCCTTTTTTATTGGCCAAAGAGATTCCCACTACGTTAACCAAAGCAGAAGAAAAGGTGATTAATCAACCCCTAGAAGTGGGGGGTCAGTCTTGGTCTGTCACTTGTGTCAGTATGGGGAATCCTCACTGTATTACGTTTGTAGAAGATGTGGCTAAGGTTCCTTTAGAAACCATTGGTCCTCTGTTTGAACATCATTCTGTCTTCCCAGAACGCACCAATACGGAGTTTATTGAGGTGGTTCGTTCTGATTATCTGAAAATGAGAGTATGGGAACGGGGGGCAGGAATTACCTTAGCTTGTGGCACCGGTGCTTGTGCGTCTGTGGTAGCAGGGGTATTAACGGGAAATTGCGATCGCTTGTGTACGGTAGAGTTACCGGGAGGATGTTTAACCATCGAATGGTCCCAAGCCGATAACCGACTGTATATGACAGGCCCTGCTGAAGCGGTGTTTAGTGGGGTTATTCGTTAATGTAACACTACGCATTATGGTTAGCACATTGTATAAAATTTCAAAATACTTGTAGGGTAGGCATTGCCCACCTTACCGTAATTTAGCAAAAAATAAGTTATAATTATGATATGATAAGAAGTTATTCCAAAAAATAGTAATACAGGAGAAAAATAGCATGAAACCATAACTTCAATATCGGTAATAGATAATAAGTGGTCATTATCGATTACAATAACCTATATTCCTAAAACTCTAGATATTTTAACCATTTCAAAAAAACTTGATGTGCAAAAGCCTCAATAAGACAAATGCTCTAACCAAAAAGCCGTCATTAAGGCCAAGAGAAATAATAGGGCAACTAAGAGACCTGATAGAGCAATCTACCGTAGATCAACCAGAATTGGCTAAAAAACTTTCTCGTGTATACAGCTGGATTTATAAGAAAAAAGAAGGTCTTTTAACAAGAAAAAAATATGTTTTATCTTTTTTGACTGAGCTTGTAGTAGATAGCGAATTATATTTGAAACTTCAGCGAGTCCAGCCTTCAGTCAAAGACAAGGTTTTAGCGAGAATGACTTCTGTAGAGATATATTGGTATGAAGAATTATTTCCAGCTTGGCTTAGTAGAGACCACGATCCAAACTACAACATATGGACACAAAAGCTAATGGCGGAAAAGTATAGCCCAAAGGATGAAGAAACACTCGCTTGTATTGCCGAAGCAGTAAAAAGATTAGGAGGTTCATGTTTGTGGAAATACATTCTCGATTTATCTATGGCAAATGATCTATTGATAGCGTCTAATACGGGAACACCATTATGTATTCAAATCACAACTATGTCTAACAACAACGTAGAACGAAGTGGCAAAAAGGAGCAATGGGAGTTATCTTGTCGTGATTGGGGAATAAGCACAGGTGTTTTTGTTATTCTTGATCCAACAAAATTATGCAGAGAGGTTAACAATGTAGCTAGAAATCTGCTTGAATACACCGATGGCATAAGGGGGCAAACATTTATATATTATGATCAATCAGAATCTTGATATATAGGCTACAACATATTTATAATATCGATCAAAAATGAAAATAGACAAACTTTAAGGAGCATATTAACATGGCTACTAAAAACGTCAGTAAAGAAATCGTAAGCCAAAATGACAATGAATTTGAGGAAATTATGACTTCTCTTGAAGCAGCTCGAAAATTGCAAGATGCAAGAATAAAGCATGGTTCATTAGGAATAGAAAATTATGTATCGGATGTAGAGGGTGATTGGCTTGAGACGATTGAGGAACCAGATAGTTCGCATTTGGAAGAAACAACTTCCAACTCACCAAAATGCTGAAAAAGGAAACAATTTTAAGTTTAAAAAAATCAACCGCAAAAGAATGATAGTTTCTTGAAGACAGGGGTAAGTTTGCTTAGGCGAACTTACCCTTAAAAGTATACCATAAATCTTAATGATCGATAATTTTGAATTCTCCCTTGGTCTCAAGTAAATTTGCTTGGTCTAGATTAGCTCCTTTCAATTCAGCTTCAATAAGATTTGCCTGAAATAGATCTGCATCTTGTAATTCAGCATTGACAAGCTTAGAATATTGCAAATCAGCTTGGATTAAAATTGCTCTTTTCAAATTTGCTCTTATCAAGTTAGCACATCGAAGGTTTGCTCCGAATAATTTAGCCCCTTCTAGGTTAGCTCCTGTCAGGTTAACTTGTGAAAGATTAGCTCCTGTTAAATTTGCACCAGAAAGATTAGCTCCTGACAAATCAGCTTTTTTTAGATTTATTCCTGCTAAATAAGAATTACGAACAGATAATCCAGACAAAGATACTTTATCACTATTTAATTCCTCCAAAGCTTGAATTCTTCCTCCACTACCTTCTTGATTAATAGCAGAATTAATTACTCTCCAAGCCTCATAATGTTTTCTTTTCTTTCTCTGAGGTTCTTCTTTAAAGAAAAGTATTACAGCAAAGATAATGCTAAAACTTCCTAACATTTTCAGCAGATTTGATTTCCAGAGCCAGTCAGCAATCTTTCCTACTATTGTTTTTTCTTCAAGAAAACGAAATAATATTAATATTCCTAAAAGAAGGCTTACAATTATTAGCCACTCGGTAATTTTAGCTATTAAGTTCACTAATTTTTTTAACATTTATTTTTTTAATAAATATAAGTAGGTTAATTTAGAAAATCATCAGCATCGCTTGATTTTTTGCTGATTTATAGTTGTTTCAAATAAGTTTGAGATAGAGAATTATGAGCATCCTGCTCACTATGTTAACAATAAAAGAAGTAGGTTTTGTCTCATTTTTATTTTAATTAACTATACCCATTATTTTGTTGCATATAATCTAACTCCGAACTCAAATAACTAAGGACGATGATAGTTTCCCCACAAAGTTGCTGCTTGACCACTACTACCTTTCGTAGCTGAGTTATCATCATTGCCTAACCAGATACCGGTGGCTAGATGATGACGGGGAATATAACCGATAAACCAGAGGTCAACGGCGCGATCAGTGGTTCCCGTTTTTCCTGCTTCCCCTAATCCTAAACTGGCAGCGCGTCCAGTTCCACTCCTCACCACCCCTCGCAACAGACTGGTCATGGTTTGGGCAACTTGGGGAGATAGGGCTTGTTGTCTAGCACTATTATCGGTTTGAACATTATAAATTTCTCGACAGGTGCGCCAGTCATCATTATTGGTGCAGTCCCCCCCGTCTAAAATACGACGAATGGCGTGGGGACGGTTCCATACACCGTTGTTAGCCATCGCAGCATAGGCCCCCGTCATTTCTAAAACCGTGACCTCACTTTGCCCTAAAACTAGCCCTGGAGCGGCTTGTAATTGGGACTGAATCCCCAACCGTTGGGCTACATCTACCACACGGTTTAACCCGGTTTCTCTGGCTACTTGCAGGGCGATGGTATTCTCCGACTGTGCCATCCCACCATACATATCCGTTGCCCCGCTACTGCGTTCACAGGGTTTATAGCTTCGGCCTTGCCATTTAATGCCACCGCAACTATAAGATTTTCCGGGAGAAATCCCTTTTTCTAGGGCCGCAGCGTAGGCAAATAGTTTAAAGGTTGATCCGGGTTGTCGTTTGGCTTGGGTGGCGCGGTTAAACTGACTTTGTTTATAGTCTGTGCCTCCCACTAGAGCTAATATTTCCCCGGTACGAGTATCTAACGTTACCATCGCCCCATTAGAAAAGCCGTAGGTTGTTCCTTGGCTTTTAACCGCTTCTTGTAGCTTTTTTTCTGCCAATGCTTGTCTATTTAAGTCTAAGCCAGTTTCAACGATAAAATTACCTTCTTTGGCAATTTCTGACCCTAATAACTGCCGTAACTCCTGGAAGACGTGGGCGTAAAAATAGGGGGCTTTACTATTGGCTAAGGCTTTTCTGGCTTCTGGACTGATGTTAATCCGCGATCGCCTAGCCCTGGCTGCTTCTTCGGGGGAAATCATTCTCAATGTAGCCATACGATTGATCACCCGATTCCTCAATTGTACTGAGGTGTCATAATCTTGTACGGGGTTATATAGGTTGGGGGCGGGTAACATGGCCACAAGGGTAGCTGCTTCGGCAATATCGAGTTCAGTAGCTGACTTATCAAAGTAAAATTGGGCTGCATCTTCAAAGCCATAGTTACCCACACCGAGATAAACACGGTTAAGATAGGTTTTGAGCAGAAAATCTTTACCGTATACCGCTTCTAATTTTAAAGCGACAATCATTTCTCTAATTTTACGTTGAGCAGTGTTTTCCCGTCCCACTTCTGGGAATAAACTACGGGCGAGTTGTTGGGTTAGGGTACTGGCCCCTTGACGAATGCCATCGTCTTGAAAATTAACCACCATCGCCCTTAAAATACCGTAGGGATCAACGCCAAAATGCCAGTAGAAGCGACTATCTTCGGAGGCAATGACTGCTTTGGTCAAATAGGGTGAAAAGTCTTTTAAACGCTCAATTTCGTGGTGAGGATCGTCGTTAAGGGGACTCAAGGGGGTTTGCCTATCTCTGGCGTAAACGACAACGGGGCCACTCACTCCAGAAGGTAAGGGACGAACATTAATTTTACTGGTTTCCCACAGCAACCAAGCGATTAAAATAGTAATGAGTGACCCGGTGCCATAGAAACTATATTTTAACCACTGTATCCATGTGGGCGGTGGGTTATAGTAGGTAAGGGTGGCAATATCGTTTAATTCTGGGGGTCCGAAGGTTAAAGTATCCCCATGACGCAAGGATAAGGTCTCAATCCGTTGTTTTCCTAGATAGATACCATTGGTAGAGTTTTCGTCTTTAATAACGAAGTGACGAGGCTTGTTTTGATCCCGATGCAGGGAACAATGGACTTGACTAACAATGGGGTTCAATACCTTAATATCTGTGTGTCTAGAACTACGGCCAATGATATAGCGATCGCCAATTAATGCGTGGGTGATTATCTTATTTTTGGGGCTTTCTTTGACCCGTATTTCTGGGATTTTTGCCCCTTTTTTTAATACTTTTGTCTTGGGGTTTGATTTAACCAAGTTTTGGACTGCTTGGGTTAACAGTTGGCTTAGGGGTTGGGGTTGACTCATACTAGGAATAGGCGATCGCTGACAGGTATTCTAGCTTACCTATTATAGTGACGATAATCCCCATTGTGAGTGTTTCCGTGTCGGTGGTTAGGGTGTCCCCACTAACCCGAATAGTTTGGCTAAACCCCCCAACAAAGCAACAATTAAACCATTCAACTCCCAGTAGTTCCTTTTTTAGTTTATCCTTCTTTTTAAGATTAAAATGGGAAAGTAAGTCTAACTAAGATTCAAGCAATATAATGACTTCTTCTACATTATCCGTTAACCCAACAGACCAAGAACATGAGATAATTTTTCCTCAAGGTGAGTTTTGGAGTGATGAACCTCCTGTGGAAAGTAATTTACATCTGAGACAAATTCTCTTATTAATTGAATGTTTAGAATGGTTATGGCAAGATCGGGCTGATTTTTTTGCGACTGGCAACTTAACCATATACTATAGTCCTAATCAAAAGAAATCCCAAGATTTTCGTGGTCCTGATTTCTTTGTGGTTTTAGGAACCTCTCGTAACCAAAATCGTAAAAGTTGGGTGGTTTGGCAAGAAGACGGTAAGTATCCTAATGTTATTGTGGAAATTTTATCCCATAGTACGGCAAAAGTAGATAGGGATGAGAAAAAACAAATCTATCAAGATATTTTTCGCACTCCTGATTATTTTTGGTTTGATCCTGAAAGTTTAGAGTTTCAAGGGTTTACTTTGATGAGTGGATTATATCAACCCATTGAACCTAACGACAATGGATGGTTATGGAGTCAACAATTAGAATTATTTTTAGGTATTCAGGATCAGAAATTACGCTATTTTACCCCTGATGGTAACTTAGTTCTGACTCCTGAAGAAGCAGCTAAACAAGAGAAGCAACAGAAAGAGTACGAACGACAACAAAAAGAATATGAACGACAACAGAAAGAGTATGAACGACAACAGAAAGAGTATGAACGACAACAGAAAGAGTATGAACGACAAGAAAAAGAATCAGCACAGCAAAAAATTAAACAATTAACGGCTAAGTTGCGGGAGTTAGGGATTGAGCCTGATCAAGATTTATAATAATTTTACGAGGTTTAATTATCATGTCTTACGGTAATTTTAGTTTAGAGGAAGTTAAACAAAAATTTAATTTAAAAACCATTGAAAATATTGGGTATTTTTTTTAGTAATATTTATTAGCTTAAATAGGTGTATATTAATATTTTTTGTGCTAGTAGAGTGGGGATATATAAACTTATTCTTTAAATTAGAAAAAAATGAACCATTCTGTGTTAATATTTTAAGCATTATCCTAATCATTAATTCAAAGTTCAGGAAATATGTTGGAGTCATTACATATTGAAAATTTTAGAGGGTTTCAAGAATTCGAGCTAGAAAATTTAGGACGAATTAATTTACTGGTTGGTGAAAATAATAGTGGTAAAACATCGATTTTAGAAGCAATAAAAATATTTTCATCTCATGGAAACTTGAATGTAATTGCAGAATTCATGAACTATAGAGGTGAATATTTATGGAATACTGATCTAGAAGGAAATCTCCAACAAAATTATCTCATCTTTCATCTGTTTTACGGACATCAAATCCTAGAAGATTTTGAGTTAAAAATACGAATCAATAGTAAAGATGAAAAAGAAGATCACAGTTTATCTATAAAAAAATACTCCCACGATAACTTATTGCTTATCTCAATAAAATGTGGCAAACAGAATAAATCATCTTTTGTAGAATTATCTTCTAATAATTGTATTTCTTCAAAAATAATAAAAACCAAACAAAGTGAATGGCATGATAAAATAGAAGATAAAACACAACTAATAATGCCTTCATTTTTAAATGTTGAAGATTTAATAAAATTATTTGACAATGTTGTTTTAAGTCCTAGAGAAAAACTAATCATCGAAGCGTTAAAAATAATTGAACCTAGAATAGAAAGAATTGCCTCAGTAGGACAAGCAAAGTACAGTAAAGACTATAACAATTATGGAGAAAGAGGGGGATTTTTGGTTAAGTTTTCTGATCAAAATCAACCGGTACCGATTGGAAGTCTGGGAGAGGGAATGTGGTGTATTTTATCGATTATTTTAGAAATGTTAAACCTAGAAAATGGTGTTCTCTTAGTGGATAAAATTGATACAGGATTACACTATAAAACTTTATTAGATATGTGGAAAATGATTCTATTTACGGCAAGAAAATTAAATATACAAGTGTTTGCAACTACCCATAATAGTGATTGTTGGAAAAGTTTGGCACAATTAATTAAAAAAGGAAAAATACAAAAAAACGAAATTACTATTCAACGAATAGAATTGAATAGAAAAAAATCGATTTCTTTTAGTCCAGAAGAAATTATGGTGGCTGCTGAGACAGGAATTGAGGTACGTTAATATGGACTTAAGATACTTTTTGTTTAGATCGTTTTGCTCTAACCACAGAAGGATCAATTTTTACCACTGCATCCCCTAAAGGAAGGACCCGTTTGGTTTTGTGTTGACGATGAATTTGATAAACTGTCTCGGTACTCAAATCTAATGCAGTTAACCATCCACTTTGAGGGTGATAAGCACCGGTATCAATATCTAACCATCCCTCTCCTGCGACTAATTTACCCGCTAAAACCCCCGGAAAAGTAAACGTAATGGTATGTCCAGTAATGATTAGCTTATCCTCAAAATAGGGCGTTTTCATGGCATGAAAATCATCCCGTACCCAACAAAATTGTTGTGCGGTTTGCTCCTCTAAAGGTATATTGGGATCGATCCCCCCATGAACTAACCAGACATCCCCTAAGTCCAAATAAGTTGGCAAGGTTTTCATCCAGTCAATATGTTCTTGAGGAATATGATGATCGTAACTGACTAGGGTCGAGTAACCCCCTCCATACAGCCATCCTTGCAGTTGATGACTATTAATACCTCCTTTCCCAATGGTTTCTAAAAGCATATGTTCATGGTTGCCCAGTAAACAGTGGTACTTATGTTTCATGATAAGTTCTACCACTTGAGAACTCTGGGGTCCGCGATCAATTAAGTCCCCTAGGAAATAAACGTGATCCTCTGAGTTAGGGGCGATCGCTTCTAAAAGAAGATTGAGGGTATCGTAGTGACCATGAACGTCACCAATCACAATACGACGGTTGGAGGTAGGGGGTTGAGAGGGGGAGGTAGGTGTTAACATCTTGAGTTTTGTGTCATTTCTACGATGTCTAGGATTAGTATTCCCAGATATTGCTCTAATATCTCACAGTAGGGACAGGACGATGAAGATAAGCGATCGCCCTACCTGAAACTTTTTCTCGATTATAAGTCCCGATGAAGGTTCCTTCTAATTTTGTGTGGTTACGCACAAGATTTAATTGATAGTTTGCTTCTGCATTAGTGTTACTAAATAGGTTAGGAAAGATTTGTATTGTTATAGATAATTGATGGTTATCACCTTCAATTTTACTTTCAAGGACTTTTCCTTTTATCCCATCACCATAAACTTTATTTTGCCATTGGTTATTTTCACAAATTAATCCCATTGCTAAATGATTTCTACTAATTTTAAAACTAGGTTCGTCTTCAATTTTAGCAGGTTTTAAGATTTGTTTGGTTATGGTGCTATTAAGTAAGGTAACAAAAATTTGTCCTTGTAAGGGTTGATGCTGTTTCTGAGGCGGTTGTTCCCAAAAAGTTGCGATGGAAACGGAGCGATAATTAGCTTGTCTTAACGGGTTAATAATATTAAATAAGGGTTGATTATTCCATAATTTGTCTCTTCTCCCGTGCCAACGATATTTGGTGTAACCTAATATTCCTGGATGGGAAAAAATACGGTTCATTGTTTCAGTAGCTTTAATTTTTTGTCGCGTTTCTGGTTCATACCCTCCTGGGGGTTCAATGGGATTTCTAAATAAGGTATAGTGATCCGTCCAAGTGCTAAGTTCACCATTTAAAATGGGGCGTTTAACCTGCTGATAAAAATCATCAAAGAGTTCATAAAAGTTAGCCCGATAATTATTACGAGAAACCACATCAGCCCATTCTTTTTCTACTTCTATAACTGCCTTTCCTGGCGTTCCTCCCCAACGACAGCCTAAAATCAAATGATTGGGATCATATTTACGAATTTTTTCAGTACAAATACGATAATATTGTTCTACCCATTGTTTAATAAACTGATAGTTATCTTGTTGATAATTATCAGTTATTATAATTTCTTCTCTTAGGGTTAATTCTTTAATCCTTTCTTTGGTATTAATATTAATTTGCCAGGCTTTTCCTAACTTTTCTAAAGATTGATGACGATTTAAAACAAATTCCCAAGCTTTTTGGGCAGCAGGAATATCTAGTTTTTGACTTAAGCAAAATTGTAGTAAACCAATTCCTTTGGGGTTTAATTTAGGTTCTGCCGGCAACTCAAATTCATCAGATTTTATCGGTCCATCATAGCGATAAGTGGGAGCATTGGCAATAATTTTTTCATTACTATTAACCATTTCCATAAACCCTCTTTCATTGTCTAAGAAATAGCCTAAAAGCATTTGATTATTTTTGAGGGGGCTACAAAGTTTTTGACATTTTTTATCCACATTTTCAGCCCATTGAACATCCCAAACATCAGGAAATTTAGTGGTTAACCAAGGTTCTTCGTAGTAGGTTTCAATGATTTCTGTAAAGGCCATATTTTGGTCAAAAAATTCTGAAGTTGTCCAAGAACCCATCGCATTAAATCCCCATTCTTTTAGGTAGTTAACCCAGGTTTTTACAGTATTTTTAGGAACAGGAGGACGGTTCGCTCGTCTTCCTCCCATTCCTCCTGCATTTAAGCCGGTACACCCTCGATGATAAAACGCTTTTCCTTGGGGATCAATAAACCACCATTTACCATTAATACTTTGACCAACTTGAAAATATCCCTCTTTTCCGCGAAGGGTTTTCCTATCAAATTGAATAGCAGCTAATAGACGATCATCATTCGCTTTTGCCATATCTATTGTTTGTTGCCATTCACTCAGTTTCCATTTATAAACTTCTTCTATTTCTGTTTCTGTAACAATAGTAAAGCGAGGAGCTAAATAAGCTAATTTCCAAGGTAACCACCTTGTTTTTTCACCGTGATAAGCTTCGATGATAATAGGATAAAGTCCCTTTTTGACTCTAATTAATTCCCCATGTTTAACGAGTTGGTTATTAACCCAAATATTAGCTTTAACGTTGAGTCCGATCGCTCCATGACACACTCTTAATAATTGTGGTTCATCAAAGGATATTACTGTATAAAATAAAGAGGAAATTTTTGGTTTATTTTCCCCTAATTTTTTCAAATTAATAGCATCGGTAAAATCTGGCCAACTGTTAGCAATGATTTGATTTTGTGGTAGTTCTTCTAAGGTATCTAAAACACTTTGATTTTGATCTGCCAAATTGACCAGTTGTTGTCCTTCTCCTGGTTCTA
This sequence comes from Crocosphaera sp., assembly GCA_030065205.1. Lineage (GTDB taxonomy): Bacteria > Cyanobacteriota > Cyanobacteriia > Cyanobacteriales > Microcystaceae > Crocosphaera. The sequence goes on along the minus strand of JASJDN010000024.1, from coordinate 35,168 downwards.
CTGGGGTTTTGTATAACCATTTTTTAGGAACAGTATCATCAATAAAGTTAATGAATTTAATAGGGGGATTATTACCTACAGTTTGAGATGGTTGAATTATTATAATTTTCGGTTTTTGGGGTTTGGGTTCAATTCCTGGAATGGCAGGGTTATTATTATTTTTATCAATCTGGGATAAAAGAGGTTTGGGATGATATTTTTGCCAGATTCCATAAGCAAAAACTGTACTTAAACTCAACAAAAATCGTCTGGTAAATTTCATAATAATTCTTGACTTTACTTAGCTTAATTGGCTATTTATAAACTTAAAACTTGGACTGAATTGATCGTTGACTTAATCTAGAGTAACATATTTTTATACAGAAACTTGGTTATGTTGTATGCTGAGATTATTCCAAATTTTTATTAAGAAAAGCATTGACTGTTAATTAAAATGTTATAATTATTCGATATTTTTAAGGAAATACTGACTACTAACTTATACCTTAGGCTTTATTATGGACTTATTGATTAGCGGTGCAACAGCATTATTAACGCTTTTAGCAAAGCAAACTTATGATGCAACCAGTAAGACATTGGTTAAGAAAACAAGTGATAAGTTGGCAGATATTACCTTAACTCAAGCTAATAAGATTTTACAATTAATAAAAAATAAGTTTCCTGATAAGTTAGATAAGTTGGAAGCAACCGTTAACAACTCATCGGATGTTATGGATGCAGAAGTCATTGAAGAAGTCGCTAATAAAGATGATGAGATTAAAAAAGAACTCGAAAAATTAGGAAAAATGATACAAGAAAACTCAGAAGCAAAACAAGTGATTAACAATTCAGGATTTATTTTTGATCTTAAAGGTGATGGTAATAGTGTTAGTATAGGGGATGTCAACATAACACACAAATGACTGTCTGGTAAAGAAAAGCCTAAATCTAAACCTAATTTAACAGAACAAGAATTAAAAGAGTTATATTGTCAATTTTTACAAAAAATTCAAGAAAAATATCAATATCTTAAACTCTTTCATACTCAAGAGAGAGTTAAATTACAAGAGCAATATATTCCCATTCAAGTAACCTTAGAAAGACGGTTTACCCATGAAATTGAAACCGTTAGAAATTATGCGATCATTGATTTCGAGTCAAAAGATGCTTATGCGATTAAAGGAATAAAAGAAGAAACTAAAACCATTAAAGTTGACTGGAAAGAAGCAAAAAAAGACCATAAAAAAATTATGGTACTTGCTGATCCAGGGATGGGAAAATCTACCTTATTAAAGAATGAAACGATTATCAAAATTCGAGAAGCATTAAAACAGTTAGAAAATAAGTCAGTTGACAATCTAGTTTTTCCCTTATTTATTCGTTTATCAGAGTTGGCAAGAGAAACAGGAGAAATTATTGATATTATTCCCAATATCCTTAAACAAGACTATCCAGAAATTATTGATCAAATTGAATACTATTTACAGGAAAAATTACAGCAAGGAAAATGTTTATTATTATTCGATGCTTTAGATGAAGTTCCCAAAGATGACAGGATACCCTTAAGTAAAAGGTTAAACCGTTTTCTAAAAAATTATCCTTGTCCTATCATTTGCACTTCCCGTATTGTAGGATATGGAGGAAACTTTATTGATGGAGGTAAAGAAGTTGAAATTGTTCCGTTTGATGATAAAAAAACAGCAGAATACATTAAAACTTGGTTTAATTATGCAGCAGGAAAAATAGAAGATGAGATGGTTTCCGCAGATGGGTTAATTAATGAGTTAAAAAATAGACCTCAAATACAAGGATTAGCTCAAAATCCCTTATTATTATCCTTATTATGTAGTTTATATCAAAGCAAAGGTTTAATTTTACCCGCACGACGAACACAAGTATATGAAAAAGCAGTTAACTATATTTTAAGTCAATGGTCAAAGGATAATCAAAGAAAGCTATCAGATGAAGGTTGGATTATTGCTAAAACCAACTTATTAGAATATTTAGCTTATGAATTTAGTTGTCAAAATCAAGAGGTTTTTTCTGGGAAGGAATTATATGACAAAATCAATGAATATTTAGGACAAACAGATAAAAGAGAGTTTAATCAAAAAACAGCAACAGAATTAATTACAGAATTAACAGAAGAAGATGGAATCATTCAAACTTTATCAGCAGAAGGCAATCAATATTTATTCTTACATCGTACTTTTCAAGAATATTTTACTGCATCTTATTTAAAAGAAGAAATACAAAAGAATAAAAAAGAAGGATTAGAATTAATTCAAGCTCATTTTTGGGAATATGATTGGCACGAAACTATTATATTAGTAGCAGGGTTATTAAAAAATCCCATCCCTTTATTAAAGAAACTTCGTCAGGAAAAAGATGATATATTTAAGACTATGTTGTTATTGGCAGGTTCTTGTTTGACGGAATGTTCTGCTCAAGTAAAAGATCAGAAAAAATATGATAGTTTAAAAAATGAGATCATCGAGGATATTGTTAATTTTTGGCACAAGTATCCTGATGCAGAGTTTATTAAATCAGTGCTTATTTCTTTGGGAAAGATAGGCAATGAAGTAGCCGTTAATTCCTTAATTCAAGCTTTGAGTAACTCTGATAGTCAGGTTAGATGCATTGCAGAAAAAGCCTTAGGAAAGATAGGCAATGAAGCAGCAGTTAATGCTTTAATTCAAGCTCTGAGTGACTCTAATATTAATGTTAGATCTAGTGCTGCATATGAATTAGGAAACATAGGTAATCAAGTAGCGGTTAACCCCTTAATTCAAGCTCTGACTGACTCTGAGCCTGTTGTTAGAGATCATGCTGCATTTGCCTTAGGAAAAATAGGGGATGAGGCCGCAGTCAACCCCTTAATTCAAGCCTTGACTGACCCTGATCTGTTTAGTTCTTTCTGGGAGTGGAAAGCATCAATAGTAGAGGCATTAGGAAAAATAGGGAGTGAGGCTGCAGTTAACCCCTTAATTCAAGCCTTGACTGACCGTGATCCGTTTAGTGCTTTCTGGGAGTGCAAATCATCAATAGTAGAGGCATTAGGAAAAATAGGGAGTGAGGCTGCAGTTAACCCCTTAATTCAAACACTGACTGACCCTGATGATTTTGTCGTTATAAGTAGTGTAGTAAAGGCGTTAATAAGAATAATAGGTAATGAAGCAGCAGTTAACCTCTTAATTCAAGCTTTGAGTGACTATAATAGTAATATTAGATATAGTGCTGCATACGCATTAGGAAAGATAGGCAATCAAGAGGCGGTTAACCTCTTAATTCAGGCATTGACTGACTCTAATAGTTGGGTTAGAAGGTGTGCAGCAAAGGCATTAGGAGACATACGCAATGAAGAGGCGGTTAACGGCTTAATTCAGGCATTGACTGACTCTAATCGTAATGTTAGATATAGTGCTGCAGACGCATTAGGAGACATACGCAATGAAGAGGCGGTTAACGGCTTAATTCAAGCTTTTTTGAGTGACTCTGATAGTAATGTTAGATATAGTGCTGCAGACGCATTAGGAGACATACGCAATGAAGAGGCGGTTAACGGCTTAATTCAAGCTTTGAGTGACTCTGATAGTAATGTTAGATATTGTGCTGCATTTGCCTTAGGAAAGATAGGCAATGAAGAGGCGGTTAACGGCTTAATTCAAGCTTTGAGTGACTCTGAGCCTGGTGTTAGATATCGTGCTGCATTTGCCTTAGGAAACATGGGTAATCAAGTAGCAGTTAACCCCTTAATTCGAGCCCTGACTCATTTTGATATGTTTTGTACAGAGAGGATAGGGATAGTAATGGCATTAGGAAAGATAGATAATGAAGCCGCAGTTAATGCCTTAATTCAAGTTCTGAGTGACTCTGAGCCTGGTGTTAGATATCGTGCTGCATTTGCCTTAGGAAACATAGGGAATAAAGCAGCAGTTAATCCATTAATTGAGGCTTTGAGTGACTCTAATAGTGAAGTTAGATATAGTGCAGCATACGCATTAGAAAACATAAAATGTCCAGAAATATTAGAAGCAATTATCAAAAATCAGAATATTGATATCTACAAAAAGAATATTTTTACCCTTGCCAGAAAACTCGCCATTCGCTATAGTCGCTATAACTTGCCCTATATTCCTGTCTATCCTCACCTCGTTGGCTATTTTCCTATCAAAAGGCTGATCAAAGGCTTGTTGCAACGTTAAGCATTTATTACCGCGAAAAAGAGGTTGTAAGCCCACACCTTCCCAATTGTGCATAGAATATCATGCCAAGTCAAGATTATACAAGTATTTTTTACATCAATTTAACATCTCTCATATATTCGAGAATTAATAAACGCAAATAGTTTAAACTTTCTAGATAATTTTTACTCCGAGGATAATCAAACTTTGACGAAAAATACCAATCAGTTAACTCAGGAATTTCAAATATTTTCATTTTTTCTAATTCATTCATCATTTCCCTAGAGTTGTCTAATGAATGATTATTAATCACTTGAAAACCATATCCTCGAATGGTATCCGTTAACATTTCAATCATTCCTAAGATACTAACTTCTTCATTTTCTTCCCACTCAGCAATTTTAACCCTTTCTTCTTGAGTCTTTTGATAATCAATCAGTAATTGATTTAAGATTTGCTCAATATAGTTTTGATTGATTAAGATTGTATCAATTTTATTGGAACTATCTAAATTGTGCATCATTTCTGTTAATTTCCACCGTAAGATACAATTTTGTTGTCCCTTTCTATTATAAATTCAGTTCCTTTATTCCATCTCAAGGTTCCATTGAGTAATTTTGTTTTTTTTGCTCCTTTTTTGTTAAAATTAGCTGCTTTTCTCAAATATTTTAAATAATTGTCTTGAAAATTGTGCCTATCTGCATGATCAACTATACTATTAGCCAAAGTAGGATAGGTTGCCTTATCCCATTTTTTCATAAGCCTTTGCATTTCCTTAATCTCTTGCTCAGTATATCCTGAAAGTAATATCTGTTCATAGCGATCACTTTCGTTACGCTGAGGAAACTGATCAGAGTTATTGGGGTTCATGTAATCAATATTGATTGTTTCCCTATTTGTTTAATCTCAAGACTTTTAGATTTTCTGAGAACGGGTTACAGGCGCACGGTTTTTCTATTGTGTATAATATACCATGTCAAGTCAAGATTTTGCAAGCATTTTTTACATTAACTTTCCTGTTATCTGATACCTGATAAGAAGCGCACCGCAAAGCGGATCTCTTCGAGATCGCCTTTTTGAATAGTACAAAAATATCTAGTGCTAGAGTTTTAACTGATGAGTGAGAATATGCGATCGCCTTCTGAGATGGTGGGTTACGACGGATTTTTCAATTCTAATTCTTATCTAAATTTTTGCCGTCTAACCCACCCTACTGTTCTACATTTTTCTGGTTCAAATAACCACCATAACCAGCAGTGGGTATCTAACAAAAATTTCAATCTCCCACTCCTTCAAACAAAGCAATTAATTCTTCATCGGTTTGATAAAATCATCGGGAATAGTACATTGACCTCGTAAACGTCCAGGAATGCGATCGCTTTGTTGAGAGTTAGGATAAGCAGTTAGTAAAGCTACAGGTTTTCCTTCATTAACAATGATAATCTCTTCACCTTTTTCCACTCTCGCTAATAACTGTCAAAGTTGCTTTCTTGCTTCATCTACATCGATTGCATTCATTTTAAGTCACAATAGTAGGACGCACTTTTTTCCACTATGTATAAAATATAATGTCAAGTCAAGAAAAGGCAAGCATTTTTTACATAAATTTAACATCTTAATCATTCCTAAGATACTAACTTCTTCTAATTTATGCTTTCTTTGATGAGGCTTTTTTGCGATTTAGTTTACGCTTAAAAAAAGTACCAAACCCGATGGCAGTAGCTGAACCTAGAATCGTTAAAGGTTCAGGAACAGCAGCAGGTTCAGGGGCTGGAGTTGAGACGAAAAAGGCACTTTTTTCTGTGGTACTTTGTCGAAGAGTTTGACTGGATGGACTCCCGAATAAAATGGCTTCTAATCTGACATTATTATTATCACCATTGGTTAAAAGCTTAATAATTGGATCTTCTTGATCGTTAAAGATTCTACTAAATTCTGTACCACTCGCAGTATTATTATTAATCGTTCTTGGCCTATCAAATAAAGAATAACAAACAGAAGATGGATCGGATGATTTACAAAAATCAACTTTTAAGATGAACCGAGAACCTACCGTGTTGAAATTACCCTCACGATTAATAAACCAAGTTCTTTCTCCGGGTGATCCTTGTTGATCGCGAAACGACACTTTCAGTTGTAAGTCTAAGAGATAATCCGTTGAAGAAGTTTGAGGTGCAATTGAAACTTCGTTGACAATTAAATCAATTTTTTCAATGCTTTCATCGGCAAAATCATATTTGACTGTAGCAGCGATCGCCTCTTGATTCCCAAAACAGCCTAACGCTAAAAATCCCCCGGTTGTCAAGGTCACTAACTTAGAAAGTTTAACCATAATTTTAATCCTAATAATGTTAAAAATTTGAGCATTGATTTTCTACATCGATTAAACCCGATCAATAGCAGTTTGTCATCTCAAAATGTAAGCGTTAATGTATAACTTTGGGTTACGTACGTATATAACATCCCTAATTTTAACGATTTTAACCGAAAAATCCCGTAACGGACATGAGGGAAGCATCTCATTGTGGGAAAAAATTATTGTAGATGGAATAATAAAAGTTGAGTGGTTTGCTCAGGGTTAAAGTTGTCATCACTGATTAATATTAAAGTCTGACTCCCGTCTGCTAATCTTGGTCCAAGGGTCATTCCTTCTAAGTTATCTAACTCAATACCTAGGGTTTCTAGATCCAATAATAGCTTTTTTCTTAAGGGTGTAATCCCTTCTATTCCTTCTTGAAAACTAGCAATGGTTGAAGTTTCAGACGCAGCACTATTGACCACTTGAAATAATTTTGCGCCAAACCCAAACATTCCAAAGGTTCGCTCTAAACTCAACCATGACCCTTCTCTGGGTAAAGCGAGTAATTCTGTGAGTCCATTGGCGATCGCACCTTTGGGACTTTCATCCAACAAGTATAAATGTTCGGCTACCACCACCGGGGGACCCACGGGACTAATGACATAATGCAGCAGACGCACCGGAATGTTCACGGGAGGGGTTGGAGTTGTATCCTGTTTTAGAGAGGCTTCAGTGGCGGTAAATAGGCGGAAGGGGTCGTCTTTTAGGGTACTGGTGGCACTGATAGTTAAGGGTTCAAACCCGAGATTTTCTTCGACTCCTCTGGGTTCACTGTCAGGCTCGGTTGGGAGTAGATAACGTTGAGGAAGACGGATCTCTTGTTTAAGTTGTCCTGTAGCTGGGTTAAATTCGCCGATAAAGGGGTTTATTCCCTGTTTAGGAACTCCTTCACTAGAAATAAACAGAGTGCCTCTAGGAGACAAGGAAATGCCCTCTGGATCAATGGTTTGGGATGAGTAGGTTTGTACTGTTTCGTTTTTGAGCAAGGTGACATTTTCTACCGTTACCCCTTTTATTTTGGCGGTTTGTTGATTATCCGTAGAAATATCTATCTTCAGGGTATAAAATCGAGCAGGAGCTTGTTGGGAGCGATCGTCGGATAAGGCATAAAAGCGATCTTGTTGGCGATCGTAGGTAAGGGCAGATAAACCACCTAGAGGGGTTTCCTGGAACGTTTGACTAGGAATTTCGTATTTATCTAAAAATTGCAAACTAATTAGGGGAAATAGTCGCTCTTCTGCTTGAATTCGAGGGATATCAGTACAAGCAGATAAACTAATGCTCAGGATTAAGGCTAAGATTAGATGAGTAATTATCCTCACATTGATGACCAAATAACACAACGCTCTCTCAAATGTTATCTTATATTGAGTTATCCGTGGTCTGTGATCAGTTATTTCTTTTCAACTGATTGATTCGGGTAAGTATATGATTCAATTAATGTAAATGTTGGTGAGGACAATGATGACTTTTTTGGGTCACTATATTAATAAAATTTCTGTTTTAACTGTTCTAGGGTTTATCATTTTGGGTACTGAGATCCTACCATATAAGCAGCCTGCTTTATCTCTTCCTGAACCTGAATTAAATCCTTTAGAAATTCCTTTAGATGACGAATTACTTCCTCCTGTTCCTCGTCCTCTCACGCCATTAGAGCAAAAAAGATTGAGAAGGGAACTAGATGAATTAAATCAAGAAGCGCAACAAGAATTAGATGATGGTAATGATAATCGTGCCTTTGAAATTTGGTATCGAGAATTAAGATTAAGACGAGTTTTAGGGAGAATAGAAGAAGTTAACGCATTGGGAAGAGTTGGGGAAATTGCTTGGAATAAAACCCGCAGTGAAGATGTACAAATTATCAGTAAAAGAATCGTTGAGTTACAACAATTATCGGAACAGGAAGACCCCCTAAGTCCAAAATTTTTGATTGCTTTAGCCAATGCTTACGCTAAATTACATAGTTTAGATAATTCTATTATTGTGTATCAAAAAGTCTTAAACTATGCTAGGGAAAATGACAGTCCTTTTACTGAAAAAGAAGCGTTGCAAGGACTAGGAAGACTCTACTTAGCTAAATTTGATTATCCTAAAGCTGCAACTATCTATGAGAAATTATTAGATATGGCACAACTTGAACAAAATACTTACGAAGAGGGCTTATATTTACAAGCATTAGCTGAAATTTATACCGCTTCTTTACAACCTAATAATGCAGCAGACATAAAACAAAGATTAGTCGATAGTTATCTTGCTAGTCAAAATATTGAGTTTGTTCCTCCCTTAAAAATTGATATTGGTAAAGATTATGAAACCTTAGATCAGCCAGAATTAGCTAGTCAAAACTATCAGGAAGCTTACGCTTTAGCTTGGTCTTTACAACTGTTTGGTGCAGCAGCAGAAGCATTAACCAGATTAGCTAATTTATACGCTGAATATGAACAAGAAGACTATGCGTTACAGATTTATCAACGTTTAATTCAAGTTGAACAATTATCTTATAATTATTATGGTTTAATGAGAGTTTATGATAAGATTGGAGAAATTTATCTAGAAAATGAACAATATGAACCAGCTTTATCTGCTTTTCAAGAAGGATTAATTTTAGCTCGTTCTTTGAATCATAATCAAGAGCATTTTCTAGCACAAATTCAAAAAGTTAATCAGGGAATAAATCAAGAAATTGAACAACAAGAAATTCCTAAAGTTGAAGAAAACGTTCCCTCTATACCGACTGATATTGATACTATTAAAGATGAAATAGAAAACCGAGGCAATCCTGTTGATAGTATTGATGAATTTGACAATAGATTTGAACGAGATAATATGTTACCATAGTTAACATTAATTTTTGGCTTCTTTATGTCTTTTCGATTTGATTATTTAAGGCATTTTGAGATACTTTAGTAACATAAATGGTCACGAATACAGTAGCAATGAAACCGATTATATACAGTGCTGATTCTAAGGCTGTTTGTTCTCTTCCATCTGCTCCTAATGTAGCAATATTACCAATAATAGAACCAATATAAACATACATAATTGTACCCGGTAACATCCCAATCCAAGAGGCAATGGTATAATCTTTTAAGGACACTTGGGTAATACCAAAAGCATAGTTTAAAATAACAAAAGGGAGTACCGGAGATAAGCGAGTTAATCCAACAATTTTCCATCCTTCTTTGGCTACCGCTTCATCAACTGCTTGAAATTTTGGGTATTTTTCTATTTGTTTCGTAACCCATCCTCTCGCTAGATACCGTCCGATTAAAAAAGCCAAAATTGCCCCTAACATGGAAGCAATAGACACTAAAATAGAACCTTTTACCACACCAAAAATAACTCCTGCACCCAAGGTTAAAATAGATGCAGGAATTAGGAAAACGGCTGACAACATATAGACAAAGATAAAGATTAGATAACCAATGGTTCCTAAATCTTGTATCCATTGTAGCAAATTTTGTAAGGTTTGGGTAATACTAAAAGCATCTAATACCCCTAACTGTTTAATAACAATTATAGCAGCGGCCGTTAACACAGTAATGCCTCCTAATTTTAATCGTAGTTGTCTTGATTTTTGCTGTTGTATCATGGTTTTTTCCTGGATTTAGTTTCCGAATTGATTAAATTAATGAACCCCCACAACTTGAACCACTCCCAGCAGTACATCCGTAACAATAATTAGCTGTTTTAATGTCATTAATAACATCTAAATTATCAATATTTAATAAGGTTTCTACGGTGATGGGTTCCCCATTGGGTAAGGTAGCTGGAATGTTCTCCATTTGATTAAAATCACAGTCGTAAATATTACCTAAATAATCAATAGAAAGTTGATTACGACACATAATATGCTCGATAGTTTTGGGATTATAATGAGACTCTAAAAATTGAAGATAAGAATCATATAATTGTTTATTTTGCAAATAACTTTTTATCCTACCTATGGGTAAATTAGTAATGGTAAAAAGCTGATTGAATTTGATATCAAAATTTTCTTTGAGAAAGGTTTTATAATCTTGTTGTAAGTTGATTTGATCAGGGGTTAACGAAAACTTTTTATTGCTAGGAATAGGGGGATTATAGACTAAATCTAAAATCAAACTAGGATCATCTCCATATCCTAATTGATTGAGTTTTTGAATAGCACGAATAGAAGCATTATAAACCCCTTTACCTCTTTGTTTATCCACATTATCCTCTAAATAACAGGGTAAAGAAGCAATCACTCTTAATTGATTTTTGGCAAAATATTCGGGTAACTCTTCAAAACCTTCCTCAAAAAAGATAGTTAAGTTTGAACGTACAATTACTTCTTTTTTAGCTTGTCTTGCTGCTTCTACTAAGGGGTTAAACCCGTAGTTCATTTCCGGCGCACCTCCGGTTAAATCAACGGTTTCAATTTGTGGGAAACGATTAATGACTTCAAGTAATTGTTGACAAATTTCAGGGGATAATTCTTCTGTTCTTTTGGGACTTGCTTCTACATGGCAATGGTTACACGCAAGGTTACAACGTCGCCCTAAATTGATTTGTAATACGGTTATTTGTTGTTTAGTTAAAGGCTGTTTTACTTTTTGATCGAATGGGGTAATTTTATTAGTATTTAAAGCAATCATTTATTTTCCTCTATTATAAAACTTAGCAGCGATCCCTTAAGAATCACTGCTAACTAACCCTTGAACAATTAACAACATTCTCCAGGGGTACAACAGTCGATATCTTCATTAATTTCTGTTAGATGATAGTTACTGCCTTTGGTTTCTTTGGGATGGCGAATTGCTTTATTTTTGCAACTAAACTCTGTCGCTTCTTCTAAGGGTATTTCTTGATAAGGAGGTACCCCAATAATCTCCTCTTGATAAGGACTTTCAGCACGGGTTAAAATTTGATAAGTTTTATCACAAACCGCCATTCTTTCTCCCCGACAAAAAATGTGTCCATCATCGTCTTGAACTTGTTTCCAAGGCCCTTTATAAATAATAGATTGTTTTCTTTCTAAACAAGGTCCTTCTTTTCCTTTATAAGCACGAATTGTCATGGAACGAAATTCAACACCATCAATAACCTGCCAGGGTTTTTCCTCTCGTTTGAGGATTTCTATCCCATAAAAACCGACATTTTCAAACATCTTTAAAAATTGATCCTCTCGAAATGCTCCTGCAATACAACCACTCCACAAATCAGGATCATTAAGAATATTTTGTGTCGGATCTTCATCACACACAATATCAGAAATAACTGCCCTTCCTCCTCGTTTTAAAACGCGATATAGTTCTTTAAATAACTGTTGTTTATCTTTAGGTTTAACTAGGTTGAGAACACAGTTAGAAATAACAACATCTATGCTATTATCTGCAATCAAAGGAGATTCTTGACGCAAGCGATCGCATTCACTTTCAAACTCACTTAAGTCGTCCACCGATTGAATGGGATGATCTCTTAACCAACTTTCAACTAAGTCTAAATCTAAGGTTAAATCTTGTATTTTTCCCTTTACAAATTTAGTATTATATGCACCGATTTTATTCCCCATATCTTGTTGATATTTACGGGCAATTTTTAACATCTCATCATTAAAATCAACCCCAATAACTTGACCATTTTTACCTACTTTTTGTGCTATTATATAACAGTTTTTTCCCGTTCCCGATCCTAAATCTAAAACTGTTTCCCCTTCAGAAATATAACGAGTGGGATCCCCACAACCATAATCTTTTTCGATGATTTCTTGGGGTAAAATTTTTAAATAATTTCCCTCGTATTCTGTCGGACAACATAAACTAGGTTGTTGAACTTTTGCCCCTTGTTGATAACGATCTAGAACAGTTTTTTCGATATCATAACTAACCGAGTTTGAAGTGTGAGATGTTACCATTTTTAATTATCAACTACCTTTAATTGATTACAGAAGAAAACACAATAGACCATTTTTTCAGGAATGTAATATCATTAAAAAAGAAAGAAATGAGAATTTCCTGAGATTTGCCTTAACTTTCTTAAGATATCATCAATTTGTTACCCATAACTTAATTATGTGCGAATCTTTGACCCCAGACAACCAACCTGATTTATCTGAAATATTAACTGAACTACAGCTATTAAAAGATAAAGTAGCTAATTTGGAAGAAAAACTCAAGTTAGTATCAGATATTGACAGATATAGTCAATTGCAAGGTTTTTTGAAAGCAGGAAATTTTAAAGAAGCGGATCAAGAAACCAGCAAAGTAATTCTCGACGCAGTTAACCGTAGTCGGGATGATCTGACCCCCAACGACATGAAACAACTGCCTTGTAACATTTTGCAAGTTATTGATAGACTATGGCGAGACTATAGCAGCGATCGCTTTGGGTTTAGTATCCAGTTGCGTCTTTATATGGAGGTAGGAGGCAGTTTAGACACCCTACGCGCTCAGAATATGAGTATCCTAGAAAAGTATGGTGATCGTGTCGGTTGGCGCAAAAATGGACAATGGGAAGGCAATAACTACAATAAGTGGGATTTTAGCCTATCTGCCCCAGAAGGGTCGTTTCCGGCTATTTGGTGGAAATCTCCTTATGGTTTTAAAATGGCAACCTTTTGCTTTATGCGTTTAATTGAATGTGATCTCACTAATTAAAAATTAACCTACAATTATCATTAAGCAAAGTAATATTTTCTCTTCAGTCCTAGGGAGATGATTTCCATTAGTTACATTTAACCAATGAATGACCGTCCATCCTTTAACTTTAATTGTTCTCAAGATCAAAATAAAAAAATTCTTGAAATTACCGATTCTATTAATGCAGGAATTGCCTATATTGATAAGGAAAGAAGATATCGTTTTGTTAATCAATTTTATGAACGACGCTTTAACCATTCCCGTCAAACAATGATTGGTAAATATGTTTGGGAAGTAGTGGGCGAGGAAACTTATAATAATGTTAAACCCTTAATTGATCGAGTGCTTTTAGGCGAGCCACAAAATGTCGAGTTTTATATTACTTATGAAACAGGAAATACCAGTTATGTTAGTTGTTATTTAACTCCTGCATTTGATCAGTTAAAAACAGTAATTGGTTATTATCTTGTTGTTTTCGATATTACTAAACACAAAAAAATAGAGGAGTCTCTCGAAAAAGCCAATCAAGAATTAACTCGTTTAGCAACAGTAGACGATCTAACTAAAATTGCCAATAGACGTAGATTTGATGAATATTTATTTCAAGAATGGGGGCGATTATCCCGTACGAAACAACCCTTATCTTTAATTCTTTTTGATGTTGATTACTTTAAACTGTATAATGATTATTATGGTCATCCTCAAGGAGATAAATGTCTAACTAAAGTCGCTCAAATTGTTAAAAACGCGATTCATCGTTCTAGTGATTTGGTTGCTCGATATGGTGGCGAAGAATTTGCGGTTATTCTCTCAAATACTGATCAACAAGGGGCAATAATTGTAGCTCAACGTATTCAACAAAAGCTTAAAGCAGCAGCCATTCCTCATCAGGGTTCAAAAATCAGTTCGATTGTCTCTATTAGCCTAGGAATTGCTACTATGATCCCTACTCCAAAAAAGTCTTTGTATACTTTGATTAATTTAGCTGATCAGGTACTTTATAAAGCCAAAAAACAAGGCCGTAATCGCTATTGTTTCCCTCAAGTAAACAATCAAAATGAGTCAAAAAATAAGATCAACCAAATTATCTAAATAAATGTAACTCTTACTGCTATTTGAACCTAAAGTTATGATGAAATATACAAAGTATTTACTAATTTTTATTTTTTGCAATTATCCTCTAGGAAAACTTTTAGCGCAAGGAAGATTTGATCGCCCTACTTTTTTTAGGGATGGTCAACAATTAATGGAGCAAGAAATTCAACGATTACAACAACAATCGACTCCCAATAATATTGAACATCCTTCTCAACTGCTAACCATTGATACGGGACAACTACGTTGGCAAAAAATTGTTTTTCAAGATGGTAATTTTTCCGTTTGGATGCCCCAGGGACTACAAAGTTCAGAAACTGTTATTATCAGTTTAGGTGAAAGTAATTTATCGTTTGAAGTAGTAGCAACCCATCCTCAGAATTATCGCTTTGTGGCTGCTTATTCTAATAATTTAAGCTCTGAACAAATGGATGATTCAGAACAACTACTGAATCAAGTGACAGAAGGAATTATCAAAGAAACTAATTTTACTTTATTAACAGATAAAAATATAACTTGGGAACAATACACGGGTAAACAGTTAACCATGAAAAACGAAGATGAATTGATTAGTTTCCGAGTTTACATTATCAACAGTAAAGTCTATGTTCTAGCTGTTGGACAAAATGATAATAACCAAAATATATCAGAAAAGATTGTCAGTTTTTTCGACTCTTTTCGTCTTATCTAAATAGAAAGTGGTCTTCGATTAGATGCGGGTATAAATTCCCCTCTAATTGGCCTCCTGCCCCCTTTAATGTTTTGTAGATTTGTGCTGTCGTCGCATTCCTTTAGTTAAATAAGCTAACACAAAAACCGTCAAGCCCATCATGGCATATTGGAAATATTGAGTGGTTAACGTTGCCGTTAAAACTAATAATAAACTTAAAAACCAGATAGGAAATTTTTTAGCCATTGATACTTGCCTCCACTTTATTGATTAGTCAAAATTAACTGACGTTGATAGTATTTTCTTTAGTTGACGACTTAACCTAATATCAAATATAATTAACAAGATTTTAAAGGATTAGGTGGACTTAGAGGCTTTTGAGCCACACCGCTAAAATTAGCCCCGTTCATTGGTGGTAAATAAAACGAAAAGATTTTACACTAATTGAAGCATTTTTCGCAGAATTCGCAACCGTTATGGAAGACCTTTGGTTTCAACCGTTCATTTGGACAGATTATCGACTTGCCATTGTATTTACAGTGATTATACCTTTAATATTAAGTATTTGGGCATTATTGAAACAAGTTGATGCCATTGGGCGTTTATTAATCATTTATTGGCGAGTAGCCAGCTTATTGTTGATTACAGTGTATTTATTAGCCCCTGCTTGGGTGGGAGACAACTCCCCTTTTGAGGCATTTTGCGGACAAATCGGCTTTATAACTGCTTTGGCTGCCCGTATTCTCATCCCTGTTTCCTTATGGTTTTGGGTAGATTTGAATGATGAAATTAAAGATTTACCAGGGAGTTTCCTGAAGTTGATGGTCACTTCCTGGCGTTGGGCTGTGACCGTTTACGGCAGTATCGGAGCTATGGTTCATGTTCCTTTTCTTTCCTGTGCCGTGTCCCAAAACGCCTTAGAAACGCCGTTTTGTCAAGTTTGGATACAAGCACCAGTGGGGTATTGGTCTATGGTTCATGGAGACGCAACCCCTGGCTTTATGGGATTTATCGGGTTACTGGGACTGTCTATTTATGTTCTCTATTTTGCCTATTTTTTATTAGTTCGTTTAGGAAAACAGGGAAGATCAGCCCTAGAACATTAATCTACTAATAGTGAACTACTCCAACTATGGCTACGCTATAGTTGGGGCTTCCAAGCCGAAACCGAGAAGTCCAACTACAGCACTTATAAGCGATCGCTTTTATTTTTAATCTTTTATTTTAATGATAATAATTATCTTTAGAACGCTTAAAATTAGGAAGTTTGAAAAGGATTTTGTACCATTTGTTTATCAACTTTTTGGGTTAACTTATCTAATTCCATTACTTCTCCTTCACTCAGTTCCCAACCCATTGCACCTAAATTTTGTGCCATTTGTTGATAATTTTTTGCCCCAGGAATAGGGATAAACCCTTTACACATACACCAATTAATAGCCACTTGTGCCATCGTTTTTTGCCTTAAGGTTGCAATTTCTTCTAACCCTTGTAACAAAGGACGAATTTTCGGCAACATTTGTCTAAAAAATAGACCTCGAAACCCTTTAGGAAGCTTACCCTTTTCCTGATATTTGCCTGTTAATAATCCTAAAGCTAAAGGACTATAAGCAATTAATTTGATACCCAACTCATCACATACTTCCTTTACCCCTAATTCTGTGACAGGATAGGTGGATAATAAAGAATATTGTATCTGTAAGGTAACAATGGGAATATCTCTTTCAGCGAAGCGTTTAACAATTTGTTTCAGTCGTTTTGGCCCATAATTCGATAAACCTACCCCTTTTACCAACCCTTGTTCATATAAATCCCCTAACCCATCCAATAACGGCCATTCTTGCCAAGGAAAATAATTAGCCGTTGGCCAGTGCATTTGAACTAAATCAATATTTCTGCCCAACCGTTGCGCCGAAGCTTTTCCTGCATTTACCATAGATTGACGGGTCCATCGCCAAGGATAGGCTGCTAATTTAGTGGCAATACATATCTTATCCTGATTGGGTCCTTTGTACTCCTGCGTAAACTGTCCTAACAGGGTTTCACTGCGTCCCTTGAGGGTTCCAGTCCCGTAGGAGTCTCCCGTATCAAATAAGATAACACCTCGGCTCACAGCCAAGTTAAACACTTGCTGGAGACTTTCATCCATCCTCTGATCATAACCCCACAAAAAACGATTTCCCCAGGCCCAAGTCCCGCATCCCATCTGAGACAATGAGAGGGAAGAATTAACCGTAATGAAGTTTTCTGTCGTCTTATCTAAGTTTTGGGAGGGTTGGGTTGTCATCAGTTATCTATCGGTTAGTTTCGTGATCAGTTAAATATTAGCAATTTATCAGGAACTGGTGACAAAACTCACCTTATTGTGTTAACACGCTCACTGTTCTTATAGCAAGCAAAAGCGATAATTTTTAAAGATTCTGCTGATAAACTCAAGAGAGAACTATGATGATCAACTTATCTGATAGAGACGTTAGACAAAAATTTCTACAGTGTAATTATTCTATTTTATCCAGTTGTTTCTGGCACTTTCGTCAACAAAAAGGAGAAGGCTTATTAGTTATCGTCTTTGATGAGTATGAAAGGGACTTGAGACTAGAATATGAAACCAATTTATCTGAGTTGTTTTCTGAGAGAACATTAAATAAAAAAGTTTATCCCAAGATTAATACCTATAATTATAATCAAGAATTATTAGTGGCTTTTCAACTCAAATTAGAACGACGCGCTAATGCGGATAACTGTATGTTACATTCTATTGGTTCCAGCAACTTTCCTGTGAAAATTGCTGCTGAAGTTGCTCATATTTTATTTCAAAACTTGCAAGCTGAACAAGAATTATGTGCAGCTTAAAGCAATGAATAAACTTGATCTAACGACGAGGTTCAGATGCTTCTAGGAGAAACTGTTCTCCATTTTGTTCATAAACGAGAACTCGTTCCCCTCTAGTGACTGAATTACTGGGATGATGAAATCTTAGCTTTGTTTTATCAGATAATTCAACAAATAAAATACTACCATAGGGTCCAGATACCACCCCTGTAACGGTACCAACTTCATAGGGAGACTTCCTCGCTACATTTTCAGCATTAGAACCTTGCTGTGAAGACGTTTGTTTAATGGGTTCTGCGGGGGTTATTTTGGCAACAGAAACTAGGGCAAAAATTGAAATAATGCCAACTAAAAATCCATTCATTTAATTTTCCTCAATGATAGAATAGCTGAGGTTATTTCAGTCGTTGATAACCTCGTTTATAACTATTTCTTCCTTTCTTTCACTCTAGAAGTCACCGTTAACTGAAGCTATAAAAAGAAAATTAAATTGATTATTAATCGATATTTTTAATTATTAATTTAGTTTTATTTGTCTAAAATATAGTATAATTTAGTCTTATTAATGTAATTGTTCCTTCTCTTATATTGTCTTGAATCAGAATATAATCTCCTTGCGAATCTTTTCTTTAATTGCTTGTTCTATCTTGACATCAAAATCAGGATCACCAACTTTTGTAATAACTTGTTTTGGTTGTTTATTTCGTCTTTGTAAATAAGCTTGTAAAGCAGATTGTTCATTTTTATGTTCTAAAAAATATTGTCTAAGTTCTTGGTCTGACATTTGATTATAATTAATTTCTGACATTAAATTACTTCTCCATTGGGGGTTATTTCAATTTCGATATTTTCCTCATCTCCTGCCAAAATAAACAGATTACCTGTTCTTTCATCGGTACAAATGAGATGGATTGGTTGTAAGGATCGATACGTTAAATAATAACAAAAGTTGGGTGTATTATCTTTCATTCTCATCTTCTATAATTTTTATTTTTTCATAGAGACTATCTACGGTTTCCCCTTCAAAAAGTTTTTCTTTGAGGTTTAAATAATCAACACTGTCTAAATTACAAATAGCTAAAAAACGCATTAATTTAGAAGGTTCTAAATGTTGACTTAAAACTTGTAAAGCTTCTTCAATAATGGCTGTATCTCTATCTATATTAATTTTCATTTTCTGCGAATTTTTCCTTCAACTGCTTGTTCGATCTTCAAATCAAAATCAGGATCACCAACTTTTGTAATAACTTCTCTTGGTTGTTGATTTCGTCTTTGTAAATAAGCTTGTAAAGCAGATTGATTATTTTTATGTTCTAAAAAATATTGTCTAAGTTCTTGATCTGACATTTGATCATAATTAATTTCTAACATTAAATTTCCCCTTGAATTTTCTTCTGTAAAATCTCTTTAATTTGAGCTTGAGACAGAGAAGCATCATACCAAACAGCTTCAGTATCAGGACTACGACGACTCATTAATAAATCTATGGCTTCTTGATCGTCCCGATGGGCTAAAACATAAGCTTTAAGCTCTTTTCTGGTCATTTTTTCAAAATTAGGTTTCATCAATAAATCTCCATGTTCTCTTAAACTTTGGTAGTCATTGGCTCAAAATGTAGTATCATAAATTGATCAGCACTGAGTCCGAGAGATTCGTAAGTCCGTCCATTGCGATCGCTAAATTCAACTTCATAAGCTGTTCCATCGGCTAAAATATCAACAACCGTGCCGACTTGACCTTTAAATAGTTTATCTTCAGGAAGATCAACAGTTAAGGCAACCACATCAAGCAACTTTACTTTATCAGTTTTCATGGTATTCGACCTCCAAAAAATAGTTTAAAATAATAACAATAATTTGGTGCATTACATTTCATTAATGCACCCTACAATATCCGAAATACTACTGAAAACATTTAATTTAAAATGCCTAACTACAGAAGATTATATGTATTTCAAGGTACATATTTTATTACTCAAGTTACTTACAAAAGACAACAATGGCTATGTAGTGAAACGGGAAGAAAAGGACTGAGAGAAGCAATAGAAAAAGTAAGAGAAAAATATTTCTTTTCTATTGATGCTTTTATCCTATTACCTGATCATTTTCATTGTCTCTTCACTTTACCTGAAAATGATGATAATATTTCAGTTAGATTAAAATTGATAAAAACTTATGTTAGTAAGCATTATAAAAATGATATAGGAGTTGATGTAAAACTTTCTCGCTCAGGGGAAAGACGAGGAGAAAGTAATCTTTGGCAGCGTCGTTTTTGGGAACATTGTATTAGAAATGAACAAGATTTAATTGCTCATTATGATTATATTCATTATAATCCGGTTAAACATGGTTTATGTAATTCTCCTCAAGATTGGCCATATTCAAGCATTCATCGTTTAATTAAACAAGGAGTTTATGCTGCTGATTGGGGAAAGAATGATAAAATAGAAATACCGGAAAACATCGGCAAAGAATAATAATTTATCTTACCGTAGGGTGGATTAGCGAGAGCATAATCCACCAGAAAATAGTTTAATATAATAACAAGAATTTGGTGCATTACACTTCGTTAATGCACCCTACAAAAAAGCGATCGCAGTTACCGTAGGGTGGATTAGCAAGAGCGTAATCCACCAGAAAATAGGTTAATATAATAACAAGAATTCGGTGCATTACATTTCATTAATGCACCCTACAAGAAAGGGATCGCAGTTACGGTAGGGTGGATTAGCAAGAGCGTAATCCACCAGAAAATAGGTTAAAATGATAACAACAATTCGGTGCATTACATTTCATTAATGCACCCTACAAGCTAATCAGACAACTTGATACAGTAAGTTCCATGATTGAAAGTGTCCCCATCCCTTGATTCTTCACCATCTGAAATTCCAAATAAATAACCTTGTCTCTGACATTCCTTTCTCATTTCGTCTGTAAGATTTCTCCAATTGTCGTAGAGATATGGTCCTGATACATCAATTCTTTTCAACTTGATACCTGATTCACGAAAAGCTGGGTCGGCTAACGCTTCTTCCTTTGCACGTTGAATCTCTTCGATTGCATCTTCCTTTACACGCCTAATTTCATTAGGGTCAAGGTTGTTTAGATTGTTTACATTTTGCTGAAGCGTGCCTAGCCAAAAAGCACATCCAATTATGGCTGTTGCTCCTGCTATAATTGAAGCCCAATCAATTGTTCGCAATGACATTTATTTAAGTCCTCTATTCTTAATTAAGAAAACCATCTTTTCCAAAGAGATACTCAAGGTGGACTCAAAAAAGCCCACCCTAAACTAACAATTAACCTTTCTCTCTCAACTTATCCAAAACACTTGGATCAACGACCGTAGACTTATCTCCAACAATGTCTTGACCGGCCGCTATTTGACGTAAGAAACGTCGTACAATTTTACCCGATCGCGTTTTGGGAAGTGCCTCAGCAAACTGAATAGTACCCGGACGGGCGATCGCACTAATTTTAGTGACGACGTGCTGTTTTAACTCCTTATTTAACTCATCACTGGGACTATAATTATCCTTGAGGGTAACAAAGGCATAAATATCTTCCCCTTTGATCTCATGGGGAACCCCCACCACAGACGCTTCAGCAACCGCAGGATGAGACACCAAAGCTGACTCTAACTCCATCGAACCCAAACGGTGTCCAGACACATTCATCACGTCATCGGTACGGCCTAAAATCCAAAAATAGCCCTCACTGTCCCGACGCGCACTATCTCCAGCGAAATAGACGGGTTTACCTTCAACTTCAGGAATGGGGTCCCAATAGGTCTTTTGGAAGCGTTCAGGGTTATTATAGACGGTGCGTAACATACTAGGCCAAGGATGTTTGATGACTAAATATCCCCCGGTGTTGTCGGGAACAGCGTTACCGTCTTTATCCACCACATCGGCAATAATACCAGGGAAGGGACGAGTGGCCGATCCGGGTTTAGTAGGTGTTGCACCCGGTAACGGTGTAATCATCACGCCACCGGTTTCGGTTTGCCACCAAGTATCAACGATAGGGCATTTTTCCGCCCCAATAACCCGGTGATACCACATCCAAGCTTCGGGGTTGATGGGTTCCCCAACGGTTCCCAATAAACGCAAGGATGAAAGATCCCGCGCTTTCGGTAACTCTTCTCCCATCTTCATGAAAGCACGAATAGCGGTGGGTGCGGTATAAAAGACATTGACCCCGTATTTTTCAACTACATCCCAGAAACAACCAGGGTTTGAGGGACGGGGAACCCCTTCGTACATTAAGGAGGTGGCACCATTGGACAAGGGACCGTAAACAATGTAACTATGTCCTGTGATCCAACCTACATCGGCAGTACACCAATACACATCATTATCTTTGAGGTCAAAGATCCATTTTGTGGTCATATGGGTGTAAAGGTTATAACCGCCGGTGGTATGAACTACGCCTTTAGGTTTACCGGTACTGCCACTGGTATAAAGGATGAATAGGGGATCTTCGCTATCCATAACCTCTGCATCGCATTGAGGAGAAGCATCTTTTTGGAGATCGTGCCACCAATAATCACGCCCCTCGCGCATGGTAACGTCTTGTTTGGTCCGTTGTACCACGATCACTTTTTGGACGCTAGAAGCCCCATTTTCCAGGGCTTTATCCACTTCAGGTTTGAGGGGAACCACCTTATCTTTGCGGAAACCTCCATCAGCAGTGACGACAACTTTGGCCGCTGCATCTTCTAAGCGATCGCGTAACGCTTCGGCACTAAACCCCCCAAACACCACACTATGGGGCGCACCGATCCGAGTACAGGCTAACATAGCGATGGCAGCTTCGGGAATCATGGGCATATAAATACCCACGCGATCGCCTTTTTGTACCCCCATGTCTTTCAACACATTGGCAAACTGACACACTTCTCGGTGGAGTTCCCCATAAGTGATGGTACGAGAGTCGCCGGGTTCCCCTTCCCAAATAATGGCTGCTTTGTTGCGTCGCCAACTGGTAAGATGGCGATCGAGGCAGTTATAGGACATATTCAGTTTGCCGTTGACAAACCATTTGGCCGTGGGGGGGTTCCAGTCGAGAACGTTATCCCATTTCTCGAACCAATGTAATTCTTGTTCTGCCAGTTCTGCCCAAAAGGTTTCGGGATCGTTTTTGGCTTTTTCGTATAGCTGTTCGTACTGTTGAAAACTTTTGATATGTGCGTTGTCAGAAAACTCAGCAGCCGGTGGAAACACTCGTTGTTCTTGTAAGACAGATTCAATGGTGTTTTTTTCAGAGGATGCAACCATAATTATAGACCTCAAACAAGGTTCATGTAATCTTTATGATTATAAGTCGGAAGTGATGTTTATCAAGGGTTTCAATTCATTTACAAAAGTTAATCAACCCCCTACTTTTTGATCCGACTCCTTACAGTAAACGGATAAAGATTCCACCTTTAATTTACCTTATTTTGGGTACTTTAACCTAGACTTTTGAATGTTTTATTATCTTCTTTTAATCTTTTCTCGTTTGAACTTTTTATTGTTAATTTTGATGTTCTTTTTATCTATTTATATTGACATTTTCTTAAAATTGTTCTAGGTAGATTCAAGGTAAACTCATAGAAATATTTTTTAGAAATATGATAAAAGCATTTATTGAGAGCATAGTTGAATGTATCTTGAGCGCAGATACAAATATTTTAGATAAATATATTTTGACTGGGTTTCGTGAATATTTGACAGCAGTTAATCATCCTGTTTCTTGGTATATTGAATCTCTTCAATATTTTACTGAACTATAATTAATCAAGAGGAAAGAGATTAAATTCCTCACGGATTTTTCTAGTTAACAAACGATAATGTCTCATTTCTTTTAACCTAAAAAAAACTGACTTATAATTATCCTGATGTAATTTATCAAAACCGGTTTGATAGATATTTTCTTGATTACCTATATTGTATATAGCACCAAAAAAAGGTAAAGGAAGATAAGGATATTTTTCTACATTTTTAAGAATTTTTTTACGAACATGAAAATGTTGATGATTTCCGTAATGTAGATAGGTTTGTTGACCATGATTATCTGCTTCTTTTGGTAGATCGATTTTATCTAAACGAATTATATTACCAGTCCCACAAATTTTATTGAACTTATAGTTCCTCAAATAAATAAATTTGCTGGATTCTTGATAGACATAACCATAATCTATAAACCATCCACTATGTTCTTCATTGGCATTTTGATCAACAAACTCAGCTATAGACTGACTGATACAATCATCAGCATCGACCACCATAACATAATCTGAACCGTTTTTTTTTGCCTCAATTAAACCAATTAAAATTCGGTGTCCTTTATCAGCATCTTTGTCAACGACTGTTTTTTTATGAATAGGACAAAAATTAACTTTTATATATTTTACGTTGGGATGTTGAAAATCTATTTCTGGAATAACATTAGAGATAACAATGACACGAAAATGTGGAATAGTTTGATTACATACAGATTTAAGAGTCCTTGTAAAAAGTTTTAGGACTCTTTCCCAGTCTGACGAAACTTCAGGACTTTTTAAAGGAATAATAAATGTAAGCATTTTTTACAGAAAGATTATTTTGTTATCTTGAAACAAGTATAATAAGATATTATCATGAGCCGCTAAACGATTATAAGGTAAATCATGGGTAAGGTTTGGGAACTAGATTTTTATTCACGGCCAATTTTAGACGAAAATAACAAAAAACAATGGGAAGTCTTGATCTGTGAAACCCAGACAGATAGCCAAGGAACGTTAGAAAAGGGGTTTCGTTATGCTCAATTTTGTCCCCCTAATACGGTAAACTCTATTTGGTTACGGGAAGCCTTAGAAACCGCCATAAAGAAAGCAGGAGACACTCCCAGTAAAATCCGCTTTTTCCGTCGTCAGATGAATAATATGATTGTCAAAGCTTGCGAAGATGCAGGTTTAGTGGCGACTCCCAGTCGTCGTACCTATACCCTCAATCATTGGCTACAACAACGTCAAAAAGACTTTTATCCCTCTCAAGCGGGTTATGATGAAAAGGTGGCCAGTAACGCATCTGTGGCCTATCCTACCCTAAATGCGATCGCTTTACCGGATGCAGTGAGAGGGGATAAGTCTGATAAATGGGCCTTTGTCAGTCTCGAAGCATCGGCCTTTGAAGACATGAAAGAGTGGGATATTCGCTTTGGGGAAGGATTTCCCTTACAATTAGCTAATCTTTCCCCTAACACCAAAATTCCTGGGTTTATCATCTTTTCTCAACGGGCCCTACCCCTAGCTGCTTGGATGTCAGGGTTAGAGTTAGTTTCCCTCAAATTTCAAAGCAAACCTCTCCCTCTTTTATCCTTGGAAACCGGACTAAGTGATAGTTGGATTTTAGCCAATTTAACCGATAAGAGTAGCATAGCAGAAGGCCAAGGGTTTGAAGATACCAAAAATAAAGCCCAAGGGGTTCATTTTCTAGCCATTCAATCTCGTCCCGATGTAGAAACATTTAGTGGTTTTTGGTTACTGAAAGACGATAAATAACACTACCCATTATGGTTTGTAAGGTGGAGAAATCAGGGATTTATGTGAACTACCCGTAAAGGTAAAAAACTTTGCCCACCCTGCAAAACATTTTTGAATCTTCCTTTTGATAAAAATACTGGATTAAATCAATATATAGCTAGTTTTGGCCACATTTACCCTTACACTTTCCTAAAGTTCCACTAAGGGATAGCTACCACAGTGATTGTAGTGAAATAGTCTATAATGTCTCTAATCAGCAACAGACAGTTGATAGATGGATAGTTTTCGCTCAAAAAAAGGTTGTTAATCCGTATTTTTACATAAAAATTTACCTTTTGAAATAAAGTATTTAAACCGTTTATTAAACTTTTCAAACCCTTGCCAGATCAATCTTTTACTATAATTAATTATTATCCAAATAGCAAATATAAACCTTCAATTGCTTCATTTTTAATCAAAAATTAATATTTAATTTCAGTAGTTTTACGACTCCGTTTATTCCACAATAGGGGTTAATCTAATACTGAACTAAGTAAGTTAAATTATTAAGTTTCGATTAACACAGTTTCTACCTAAACAATAGAACTTACGAAATCCTTGTATCCACTCGTTGTTGTCCTAAAAAATTTCTTAACTATCACAATTTCCTAATTCAATCAATACTTTTACTAACCATGAATAACGACCAATTAATCGCTGATATCCTTGATCCTTCTCTTATTTTAGGAGAACAAAATAGCACCACTGTTTCCATCAACGAAACCACTTACCTAGAATTTGAACCAGCGACAGCAGAAAGTACCACTGCAACTGTTGAGAGTTCAGAGAGTTCACCCATTGTAGAATTTGAATCAACCACTTACAGTATCAACGAAGATCAAGGACTATCAATAGTTGTTACCCTCATCCGTAGTGGAGACACCAGTATTAACTCGTTGGTTCATCTGGACGCAGTGGGAGGAAATGCAACCTTAGGCAGTGATTACACTTTCAATAACCTGATTGATTTTGCAGTAGGGGAAACCACCAAAGCAGTAGAAATTTTCCTGAATAACGACGGGCAAATTGAAGGAACCGAAACCATCGAATTGCAACTCCTTTCCGGTCAGACCAATGAAAATTATGTGGTTGGGACTCAAAATACCGCCACTGTCGAGATTTTGGATAGTTCACCCACAGTAGAATTTGGGGCAGCTACTTACAGCATCAGGGAAGATCAAGGACTATCGATGAGTGTTACCCTAACCCGTAGTGGAGACACCAGTTTTGACTCCTTAGTTCGTATCAACCCCATGGGAGGGACTGCAACCCTAGGACTTGATTATGGTTTCAACAACGCCATTTATTTTGCAGAAGGAGAAACCACGAAAGCGGTGGAAATTTTCCTCAATAATGATTCGCAAATGGAAGGAACTGAAACCATTGAATTACAACTCGTTTCAGGTCAAGGTAACGATAATTACATCGTTGGGACTCAAAATACCACTACCGTTGAGATTGTTGAGAATGTTGATGTGGTTAATAATGATGGTATCATCGCTGAAATTGGTGAAGTTACCAATTTAACCCATGAGAGTCAAACCATTGTCCTCGATCATAACTTTATCAATCCGGTCATTTTTGCTCAACCTTTATCCTACAATGGTTCTGACCCTTCCACCATCAGAATTACTGATATTCAAAGCGATCGCTTCTCAGTTCAACTTCAAGAACCCACGTTAATTGATGGGAATTCTCATGCTGGTACTCATACCAGCGAAAGCTTTAGTTTCCTAGTGGTTGAACAGGGAGTCTGGGAACTATCTGACGGCAGTATCATAGAAGTCGGTAACATTAAAACGGATGCTATTACTACATCAAATTGGGAAACCATTAACTTTAATCATGACTTTTCTGATACCCCAGTGGTTTTAACTCAAGTTCAAACGGATAACGATGCCACCTTTGTCAGAACTCGTCAAAATAATACCACTAATAATGGATTTGAGGTTGCTTTAGAAGAAGAAGAAGCTTTCAATTCTAGTGGACATGGGTCAGAAACCATTGCTTGGTTAGCCATTTCTCCCGGTCAAGGGAATTGGGATGGTAATCAGTTTATCGCAGGAACTACTGGGGATCAAGTAACCCATAATTGGCATACCCTTGACTTTGGTAATACCTTTGTCAATGCGCCAAAATTCTTAGGCAATATCGCCACGTTTGATGGTGGAGATTCTTCAGGATTAAGATATCAAAACCTCAATAATGGTAACGTTCAAATTAAGATTGAAGAAGATACCAGTAGGGACAGTGAAACCAACCATACCACTGAAGATATCAATTTCTTCGCCATTGAAGCCAACGGAAACTTAACCGCTTCTGTAGATTCTTTAACCGGGTTAGTAACGGCTGAAACGGGAACCCTTGATGCAGATACCTTCATTCTCGGAAATGTCAGTGAAGCCTTATATGATAACTATGGACAACAAGATTATCTAGAAATCTCTGACTTTGATCTATCCCAAGATATCATTCAATTACACGGTTCAGCCGAGGATTATTATCTGGGTTCTTCTCCTTCTGGCAACAACGATCAAGGAATTTTCCTTAAAGTTGCTGGTATGGAAGATGAATTAGTGGGTATTGTTAAAGAGACAACTGGCTTAGATATTAATGGTAATTCTTTTACTTTTGTTTAAAATGATGGTGTGACCTGGGTTAGATAGTCTAACTCAGGTCTTTAAAATAGGAAGAAAGTAACAGCAATTTTCAACGGTAACCATGAATACCCCTTCTACTGTAGCCAGCGATCACTGTATGATTCCGGTGATCAAAACCCCGGAAGATTATCTCGTCTTTCGCATTACTCCCCAGGATACCAACCGTTTAGCTATCGTCTTTGATACCAGTATGGCGGATGATTCTTTAACCGTATGCGTAGAAATCTTTGATCCAGGGGGAAGTACCCCCACCCATCGTCATAACTTTGCCCTGGAAATGTTTTTTATCCTCAAAGGAGAAGGGTTAGCGGTTTGTGACGGCAAAGATATTCCTTTGCATCCGGGGGACAGTTTATTGGTTCGTCCGACGGGTATTCATGAAATTAGAAATATCGGCAAAAATCGTTTATATGCCATCTGTTTTATGGTTCCCAACGAAGACTTTTCCGAGTTAATTCGTAATGGAGTGAAGGAAAGTTTTGACGAAGAAGACTTACAAGTTTTACGAGGATATGGTGTGTAGGTTGGGTAGAGGAACGAAACCCAACTAATAGCTACAAGACTAAATAAAGTTCTGATCAAGGTCAACTTTTGTTAATATCATTATGACCAGTAACAGGAAAAGGTGACCCTTGAATGAACCCATAACAGCAATACAATCAAATACCCGTAAAGAGTTGCGTCAATTGGTCTGCAACCAGTTGGCCTTATTATTAGAACAGGGTAATCTACAAGGGGCAAAAGCCTTGTTAGTTCCGGTACAACCGGTGGATATTGCTGAGGCCATTGAAGGTTTACCCCAGTCAATGCAGGTGATCGCCTTTCGTTTATTGGTCAAAGAAGAAGCGATCGCTGTCTATGAACATTTAGATTCTACGGTTCAACAATCTTTAATTGAACAGTTTAAGCAACAAGAAGTTAGAGATATTGTCGATGAAATGTCCCCGGACGATCGGGCCCGTTTATTTGATGAATTACCGGCTAAAGTCGTCCGTCGTTTACTCGAACAATTAAGCCCTGAAGAACGACAAACCACCGCGTTATTATTAGGTTACGAAGAATATACTGCCGGGCGCATTATGACCCCGGAATATATTTCCCTCAAACAAAGTTTAACCGTTGGCCAAACGTTAGAAAGAATTAGAACCTTAGCTACCGCTTCAGAAATTGTTTATTATCTCTACGTTACCGATGCGTTTCGCCATCTGGTGGGGATTGTTTCCCTGCGAGATTTAGTCTTATCTTCCCCAGAAGTGACTTTAGGGGAAATTATGGCCAAAGAGATCGTTTCTGTTAACACCAACGACGATCAAGAAGAAGTAGCGCGAGTGATCCAACGATACGATTTATTAGCGGTTCCGGTGGTGGACAAAGAACAAAGATTAGTGGGGGTGGTTACAGTAGATGATGTCATTGATATC
This sequence comes from Crocosphaera sp., assembly GCA_030065205.1. GTDB lineage: Bacteria > Cyanobacteriota > Cyanobacteriia > Cyanobacteriales > Microcystaceae > Crocosphaera. The sequence continues at coordinate 5,821 of JASJDN010000024.1, read as the reverse complement.
ATACAACAGGAAGCCACTGAAGACATCTATGCGTTGGGTGGGGTTCAATCTGATGGAGATAACTATTTTCAGACCAACTTACTCACAGTGGCCCGTAAACGGGTGATGTGGTTATTAATCTTGTTGTTAACTAATACCGTCACCGGTACCATTATTAAATCTCAAGTCGGTTTACTCGAACAAATGGCTATCCTCACGGCGTTTATCCCTTTGTTAACGGGGACGGGGGGTAATGTGGGGGCCCAGTCTTCAACGGTGGTCATTCGCGGTCTCAATACGGACGATATCAGGGATTTGGGCGCGGGACAAGTGATTTTAAGGGAATTGATGGCGGGGGCGTTATTAGGGGTTGCGTTGGGGGTTTTAGCGACGGTTTGGGCCTATGGCCTCCAAGGAAACTGGTTGGTTTCAATTTCTGTGGGTATTAGTTTAGTAGCGATCGCTATTTTAGCCTCGGTTGCGGGTTCGGCGTTACCGTTTGTGTTTCGGTCGTTTGGCCTCGATCCGGCGTTGATGTCGGCCCCGTTTATTACAACCGCAGTAGACGTGATTGGGGTGTTAATTTATTTTTCTATTGCTAGACTTGTTTTAGGTCTTTAAGAGAGTGTTGATTAAAGGAACATTAAAAACCAGCTTTGTAGCTTTGTAGGGTGGGCAAAGTTTTCTACTTTATGGGTAGTCCAGATCAATCTCTAATTTGCCCACCTTACCGTCTTCAGATTTTGTTTATAAACAGTCTCTAAGTGTTTAAATAATTAGCTATTTTTTCAATCATATACAAACTAGCCACCGAGTTTCCCTGTGCATCAAGAGGCGGACTATAACAGGCGATCGCGCCTTGTTCTGGCACTATAGATAAAATAGCACCACTCACCCCTGATTTACTGGGAAACTTAATTTTAGTTGTCAAGTTTTTTGAGGCTTCATACAGTCCACACGCCGTCATAATTTTGGTCACAATTGAAACATAATTTTGCTCAATATTTTGAGAGTTTACCAATAATAAACCGAGTTTTGCTAAATCAATAATCGTCCCAGAAAGACAGCAAATTTTATTGTAAGTATCTAGGGTGATTTCTGGATTTTTTATATGGTTTTTTCGGGTTAATTCATCAAGAATAGCTTGGTTACGGGGGTTAGGTAAGGATTGAACTGATTCTAACATCAATTCATCTAAAAATAGCTCAGATTTTCCCTGTTGATTTAACCATTGTTGTAAATTTTGACATTTAGTATCACCATCTTTTCCAGGGAGTAAAGAGGCTAACGTCAAGGCACCACTATTGATCATCGGATTACGAGGAAATCCTTGATCGAGTCGTAATTGTTCTAGGGAATTAAACGGATAATTAGAAGGGACAGATCCAACTTTTCTAAAGAGCAATTCTTCTCCTAATTTTGACAGCAAATAAAGTAATAAAAAAGGTTTAATAATACTCATCAAAGGAAAGGTAATATGACTATCTCCTTGGTTAAGGGTATAATAATCTTTAGTGATAAGACAAAGAGTCAATAAACTCGGATTAACTTGTTTCAATAAAGGAATATAGTGGGGTAATTCACCTTTTTTTGCTTCCTGATGTGCTTGAATTAACCAGTTCCATAATTGTTCTGAAGATAGATGAGATAATTGTTTCATATAACTCCTACTAAATCATAATTTACGATGTTATTATCCACTAATTGAGCAACTCGAAATGCAGAAGTAATAGCACCTTCATGTAGGCCATCAGCTAAATAAGCACCTGCATGATAAGTATTATTTTCTCCATTGGTTTCAACAATTTCGGGAACATAGTTCATCGATTCCACTGTATATAAAGGAGTATGATGTTCCTGAATATGAACAATTTTCTCTTCGTTAATTAACTCTTCTAGATTAAAAGCTAAACTATACTTTTTAGAAAAATCAAGACCACAAAGATGATTCAAATAAGCATTATAACCCCAGGATTTTTTGGTTTGAAAAAAGTCAAATTCTGCAAATTGTTTGATACCATAGGGTTCATAAATACTAGCATCAGTATGAGCCATATTGGTTGCTATATTTTTCTTCCAAGGATAAAATCGTTTTGTTTCGACTTCCGTTGCATCAGATAATAACATTAATACTTGATCAGGAGGAGTCGCAAAAACAACCCGATCAAACTCTTGATAAGTTCCATCATTAAAATGAATATTAACCGAATTATCTAATCTCGAAATTTTCAAAATTTTTGCACTCACAAATGTCTTACCTTTCAATTTCTCTAAAATTCTTTCAATGTAAGAATACACACCCCCTTTAACCCTTAACCAGTCCACAAAAACATAATTTTTCAGGATAGGTATTCCCAACGCTGCTGGAAATTGATCAATTAACTCAAACGATATAGAATAACTATACATTAATAGTAATTTTAGCCAACAATTCCGAATACATTGACGATCTAAATAATAAGCAATAGAATGATCATAAAATTCTTCTTGGTTACTAAACTTTAGTTTTGCCCACAGTCCCGCAGAACGAGCGTATAATGTATCTAAGCGTATATATTCTAACCATCTTTTCCATCCTTCAAAATTTCTTCTAATCATTCCTCCTGATAAAAAATGTCGACCATCCTTTAGAAATAATCCTGAACCGGTTTGTATGGGTTCTAACTCCACCCCTAGTTCTTCCATTAAACTAATAAAATTATGAAAGACTGTCGGAAATTCTAAAACTCCACAATCTAAGATTAAATGACAATTAGAATGATTGGGTTTAACATTCTTATTTAAAGTAATAATATGACCACCTAAATAGGGTTGTTTTTCAAAAATAGTAACGAAATGTCCTTGTTTTTCTAGTAAGTAAGCTGTGACCATTCCGCTTGCACCACCACCAACAATTGCGAATTTCATAGTATTTTTCTCCTCAATATTTTTAATAATAAACAACCAAAAAATTAATTAATTCTTCTGTTTACTTACACTTTTGGATAAGATTAAATCCCCTGATAATTTTTGATACAAACTTGCCCCTGTCCAAAACGTAGGTGCAAACCCTGGATATCCAGAAGACGCATTACAAAAATAGAAATTATTGAGGGAAGTTTCTTCATTTAGTCGTCCTATTGTCATCTGTTTCGGGGTTAAACTGGAACCATAAGAATTCCCCATTGGACACCAACAAAATCGTTCATTGGTTGTCGGACTTCCTGTCATTTTTAGCACTAAATGTTCTCTGAAATTAGGAACATATTTCTCTTCCATTATATTGATCATGATGTCTAAGATTTCTTCTTTTTTCTGATAGTAATCTTTCTTATCCTTATCTTTGAGTTCTCTAAAATAATTATAATTAGCTACAGTTAAGAACTCAACAATCTGGCAATCTTCGGGACAGTCTCTTGCTTCATTTGTCAGTAAAGTTGGGGTGGTAATAGCAAAACTTAATTGAGAGAAATCATTATCTTCATACATTTGCTTAAAAGCAGTATTTAAGTCTTTTTGTTCACTATGAAACGTATTCCATTCTCCAAAACCATAGTCCCTCAAATCAATATCTTTGACCACACAATAAGCAACATAATTTGAGGCAGAATATTCATAATCTAATTTTCGACGAATTGAGGGAGAAAATTTCTCAAATCCGATCATTTTTGCCGCTTTTTTTGGATCAATATTACAAATAACAGTCTTACCTGTAAATTCTTCAGTTTCATGGGTATGACGGTTAATTGCTTTAACCCCTGTCACCGTTCTTTTACTCACAATAAAGTCGATCACTTCCTCATCGTATAAAATTTCTCCTTGATTTTCTTCAATCACTTTAACTAAAGAATCTATCACAAATTCAAAGTGTTTATCGGGATAATAAGCCCCTCTTTGATACCCTGTAAAGAGAATTACCCAAGCGTAAAAAGAGAGTTGTTCAGGGGGTAATAAAAAATCAGGCCATTGTAAAGCTAATAACGTTTGAGCTTCTTTTGGTAAGTGAAATTTGTCAAAAACATCCTGTAGGGTACGATTAACATACTGTACTGTCCTAATAACCCCGAAAAAATTCTTGATAATTTCTCCAAAAATCAAAGGTTGCGTTAACTCTTTTAATCCGTGACTAACTGCATTAACTTCTGAAATAAACCGAGCAATATTATCCTTTTTCTCAGGAAATAACGTTGATAATCTTTCAATTAAAACTTGAGAATCCGAGGGAATATTCACAGCATATCCTGGCATTCTCATGTGATCAAATCCATCAGGATTATATCGCTTAAACGTAACTTTTTCATCTAAATCAAGCTGTTGAAGAACACGGTTAACCGTTTCCCCTTCTCCACAGTCCCAAACGTAGTGAAGTTGTGCATTAAAGGTATATTTATTTCCAATGGTAAAACTATGACCAAACCCGCCTGGATGTTCGTGGGCTTCTAAGATTCTAACCCGCTTTCCTGCTTTGGCCATCAACGAACCAAACACCAGCGCAGATAGTCCACTACCTACAATTAAATAATCAATATCCATTTGTTCCTTGGCTTTAAACAATAAAAAACGCTCTCAGCCTACTTCTATCTTATCTCAGACTTCTTAAAATCGTTTTTTTGGCAAAAAAGCCATTTTGCTTAATCATGCGTCTTGACTAGGTTGAGCAAAGGTTGTAACAATATGTAAAAGAATCTAGCGTGGGGACATAAAAAGCTACAAGTTAGACTTAATAACTGATGACTAATAAATGTTACTTATTCATTGATCATTGAAATGCCATTACTGGATAACTTAGTCACCCAAAATTCTAAATTAGGATCTTCAATTTTTTGTCTTGCTACTTTTTTAATCATTTCTGCTTCGCTTTGAGATTGACATAAAGTAAAAACAGTTGGTCCTGATCCTGACATCATGGTTCCTAAGCCCCCTGCTTGTTGTAAAATCTCTTTTAATTGAGCAACTTGAGGATATTCAGGTAAGACAACTTTTTCTAAATCATTATGTAATAATTGTCCTATTTTTGTTCCATCTTTATTACTAATTGCTTGCACAAAAGAACCAGAATGAAGTTGATAAGTACGAGATTGAACCCCTATCGTATCATTAATATAACTCTCTCCAAATTGTTGTTTATAGGTTTTGTAAGCCCAAGGAGTTGAAACAGAGAGATTATTATATTTAGCGAGAACCACCCATAAATTGTCCAAATCTGGAATGGGATCTAATTTTTCTCCTCTCCCTGTGGCGATCGCTGTTCCGCCACTTACACAAAATGGCACATCCGATCCTAATTTTTCTCCTAACCGTTGTAACTGAGGAATGGTTAATCCTAATTCCCATAATAAATTTAATCCCACTAACACAGCCGCTCCATCGGTTGAGCCGCCAGCTAATCCCGCAGCCACAGGAATTTGTTTATCAATCGTAATATCAACCCCACCATAATTAGCAAACGCTTGAGGAAATTGCTCGATCATTAATTGAGCAGCCGCATAAGCAATATTCGTGTTATCTAAAGGAACTAAAGGATGATTACAATGAAGATTAATACCTTGAGTGCCATTGGAGCGAATTTCGAGGCGATCGCCTAATTCAATGGTTTGTAAAATCATCACTAATTCGTGATAACCATCGAGGCGATCGCCAATAATTTCTAGATATAAATTAATTTTCGCAGGGGCAATTAACTGATAGGTTCGCATTTTCAATTCCTAGGATATTGAACCTCCCGTCGCTGAAAGCGAGGGATTCCCATATAGACTCTTAACTAGACTACCAAAATAGCCCCCGCCAGACCGCCATTACTGGGCTGTTTGTTTAACGTTCACGGGCGCACCGACCGCCAACGGCTCTAAATCCTCTTTCATTG
>JASJDN010000133.1 GCA_030065205.1 Crocosphaera sp. | reverse complement strand
ACTGGGAGACTGGGAGACTGGGAGAAATCATTGATAGATATTCCCCCCATCACCCCATCACCCCGTCACCTCGTCATCTTATCCCTTCCCACACTTCTTATTTCACGAATTCAATACCCAGTTAACCAAAGTCCTCACAGGAAACCCAGTGGCACCGGCATTATTAACGCCATTTTCTTTATCTGCCCAAACCGGTCCGGCCACATCTAAATGGGCCCAGGGGGTCTCTTTAATAAACTGCTTCAAGAATAAGGCTGCTGTAATGGAACCACCGGCTCGAGGTCCAGTGTTTTTCATATCAGCAATGGGAGATTTTAACCCCTCAAAATACTTCTCTTCCATCGGCATAGCCCAAAACTTTTCCCCGGCTGCTTCAGAGGCGGTTTTTATTTCTTGTGTCAGGGTTTCGTCGGTACTCCATAACCCAGAAATATTATCCCCTAAAGCAACGATACAAGCACCAGTCAAAGTGGCCAAATCAACGATCGCATCTACGTCTAATTGTTCGGCAAATACTAAGGCATCAGCCAAGGTTAAGCGTCCCTCTGCATCGGTATTATTGACTTCAATGGTTTTGCCGTTGGAAGCGGTTAAAATATCTCCTGGGTGCATGGCCTTACCACTGATCATATTTTCTGTGGCTGCACAAATGAAGTGAACTTCCACATCGGGTTTTAATCGACCGATGGCTTTAGCTGCCCCTAATGTGGCTGCACCGCCTCCCATATCCATTTTCATAGTTTCGATGCCACTACCAGATACTTTGAGGTTTAAACCGCCCGAATCAAAGGTTAAACTTTTACCCACAATAGCCAGTTTTCGTTTAGGGGTCCCACTGGGTTTATAGGTCATATGGATAAATTTCGGGGGTAAATCGGAGGCTTTGGCCACCCCTAAAAATGCCCCCATTCCTCGCGCTTCGCATTGATCTTGTTCTAAAATTTCGATGTCTAAACCGTAGTCTTGGGCGATTTCTTGGGCGGTTTCGGCAAAGGTGACAGGGTTAATCGCATTGGCGGGGGCGGCCACTAATTCCCGTGCCAAAATCACCCCAGAACAGACGGTTTGAGCTTGTTGGATGGCTGTGCTTTGGTCTCCAACCCCTAAAATGTCAACGGTTTCGAGTTTTAAGGGTTTGTCTTCGGGTTCGGACTTAAACCGGTTATCTTGATGTAAAGAGAGGATGATGCCTTCTGCGATCGCTGCTGTGGTTGAGGCGGCATCATAATTAGGCGCAGGGAACTGAATCCCTAAGCTTTTTACCTTCTCTTTTTTTCCTAAACGGGCCACGGTAGCCCCCCCTAAACGCAGGGTATTTAAGGTTAATTCATCGGCTTTCCCTAAACCCACTAAAATGAGTTTGCGGATGGGACTATTGCCACCAATGCGAGTCACCGCACTACTACCGGCTTTTCCTTCAAATTCTGCTTCTTCGATTAATTCTGCTAGGGTTCCTCCCGTTTTTTCATCTAACTGGCTTAATTCCCCTGTTAAGGTTGTTTCGTTTTCAAAGAACCCCAAGGCGATCGCATCTCCACTCCAATCTAACCAAGGGGTATCGGTTCCGCGAATATCCATATCGATTGTTCCCAAGTATCTCTCTAAATTGAACCTTCAACAATTTTACTGGACTCAAGGGAAAAATGTAGTGGAGTTGATCGACATTTCAGGTCAGTTCGTTTGAGAAAGAAGACTCTTGTTGTCTGAGATCCAGGGTTTTGCGGGGACGGTTATAAATGGAGAGATGTTTAGAGGCAATATCATCCCAGTTGTGATGTTGTTTAACATAAGTTTGGGCATTTTTTGACAGTTCTACTAACTTTTGAGGAGAATTCAAAGCCATTTCTAAACAGTTAACACAAGCATTGAGGTTCCCTTTCTTAAACAATAAACCGCGATCTCTGCCGATTAATTGTCGATGGGGGGCGATATTACTAGCAACCACAGGGATTCCTTCTTGCATGGCTTCTAATAATACCAAAGGTAATCCTTCTAGATCAGAAGACAACACAAATAAACCGGCTTTTCTCATCATTTCTGATAATAAGCGCCCTTGAATTTCTCCTGTAAAATAAATATTTGGATTATTGTGAGCCGCTTGTTTTAATTGGAGATAATAATCTTCAGTATCACTATGACCTCCTGCAAGTACCAGTTTCCACCCTTCGGGTTGTAAACATTGAAAGGCTTGAATGAGGAGATCGGGGCGTTTTTCTGGTACTAAGCGACCGAGAAACAAAATATATTTTTTCGGTTCCAAGGATAAGGATTGGAGATAGGTTTGAGGAGACTCATCGGTACAATAAGGACTGGGAGCCGTAGGAATATAATGAGTGGGTTGTTGATAGGTTTGCTGAAAATATTGACGAAGAAATTGAGAAACCACAATGATTTCATCGGCCCAGGTAACGGCCATTTTTTCCCCCAAACGAATGAGACGAGCAGACCATTTTCCCCACTTTGCCCGTTGCCAATCTAATCCATGACAAGTCACAATAATCTTGGCGTTAGTGAATAATTTGCCAAGCCAACACCATAAAGACGGACCTAAGGCATGAACATGGATGATATCATAATTGCCAAAAATAGCTATTATCATGGCGACTAGGGAGTTAAGCAGAGCATCACATCCTTTAATGGGTAAGGAAGGAAGGGAAATGACTCTAACCCCTTGACAATAACTGATATAACTAGAGGACTGAGTGTAACTAGAGCGAGCGTACAAATCTACTTGATAACCTTGTTGGACAACTCTGGGATAGACTTGTTGACAATAGCGTTCGATGCCGCCCTGTTGTGCCGGCAAACCCTTCACACCGATAACCGCGATCCTTCCCTTACTCATGAACGTTTTACCTATAATCACTTAAGTAAACTTACTTAGGTACTGATCGTAACAAAATATTAAAAGGACGATGTTATCGTTTATGTTATCGTTCATGTATAACTTACGTAGTAAATAAGTTCTTGGTTCAGTAACGGAAAATTGATACCAATTCCACAATGTAAGACTACAGATCAAGATTTTTCCTCCCCCCACACCTCCCACCCCTCCCACACTTCCTCATCTGTAGCCAACTTTCAGGAAAATGGTATTACAGGGGGTTGTAATGTAAGCTAGAATACATCAACCTTACTAAAATTTTGTTTGATCCGTCTGTCGCAAGAAAGAATTTATGATCTCAAAGCTTTTTGCTCAACTCCGAACAATCACACCTATTTGTATTCGACTATACATTCCTGTCTTTGCTGTGTTAGCCTTACTTTTTTTAATCCGTTGGCAAACAGGGATCTCCATAGCATATCTCACTAGAGATCCGGCTCAAGTCGCTCAAATTAGTCCTTTAATTGGTTTATTATCTAATTTAGGAATTTTATTATGGTCTGCTACTGTTTCTATTTGCTTCTTTAGCTTTATTTTATTATCCAACTGCCATGATCGGGTTAAAAATCCTCACTATTTTTTACTTTTTTTTCTATATTCTGGGATATTTACATTGATGTTTTTAATCGATGATCTCTTTATGATTCATGAAATTGATTACCCTGGGTTTCAAAAAGGAGTCTATTTGGTTTATACAGCAGCTTTGTTCTTTTACCTCTTGAAATTTAGAAAAATAATCTTAAGAACTGATTGGTTACTTTTTGCGTTAGCTTTTGTTTTTTTTGGAGGTTCAGTTACCATTGATTTATTGCCCTACTCTATTTTAGATAATTATATAATGGGCGATCGTTTTTTTCTTGTAGAAGATGGACTAAAATTATTAGGCATTGTTAGTTGGTGTGGTTATTTAATTCGAGTCTGTTTTCAGAGTGTAATTAATGTTAACCAGGGTACACGCATCTAAGGCCGTGGTTTAACAAAGTCAGAAGTCAGAAGTCAGAAGTCAGAAGTTCGTTTCGGCTCTAGCGAACAGAAGTTGTTTTTGTAACGAGGATTTATGCCTCACTCCAAAAACGTTTCGCTTTTAAAAGCCAGGTTTTAGGCCCTATTATTTTGATAAATCTGTTGGTAGCTATGCAATGTCTCTATGACACTCATGTTTGTTAATGTAACGTGAGTTCGGGATAATGCCAATTTTCAAAAGCTATTTAGAGACTTAAGTAGTCCAACCTCGGAACTCCTAAACCCGAACTCAGGTTATTTTTAAGTTGTCAACGAACCTTTTCTCTGGTCTTTTGCTTCCATAACTTTAGCAAAATTATCTAGGGACTAGAGTCCTTTTTTGCTATTTTACATAAGCGATTAAAAGCGGCAATAAACTCTTCTTTGTTATGGGTTTCCGTGACCCATTGTCGACCCTTTTGTCCTAATTCTGTCCGCCATTTATGCTGAGTCAGTAAACGTTCTAATCCTTCAATAAAATAGGGGATAGCGACTTCTCCTGTTCCTTCCCATTTTCCAACATAAACACCAAAACGAGATACCACATTTTCAGGATCAACACAACTTAAGACAGGGGTTTCACATTTTAAGGCTTCCAAAAAACTGACTGCTAATCCTTCATGAATTGAAGTATTAATTAAAACCCAAGCTTCTGATAATAATTTAACCTTTTCTGCGCCCCCAATATGACCCATTAATTTCACATTATTAGGCAAAGATGTGGGTTCCCATGCTCCTTTTCCTTCAAAATGAGCTTTTCCTAACATAATAAAAGTAACATCAGGAAAATGACGAGCAATTTCTACAAATAACCAAGGACGTTTATAAGGATCAAGACGGGCTAAAAAAACAACGGTTGGTTGTTCTGTTTTCTTGATTTGTCCAGGATCTAAATCAATAATATTGGGTAATAGATAGGACTGAGGTGGTTGAACTCCATAAGTTCCTTTGATTTTATAGGTTAAAAAGTTACAAGTAGAAGCAAATAAAAAAGGACGATTTAAACGTTCTGAAAATTGATAGGCACTGACTAAAGAGGTACAGTCAAAAGAATCTAATCCTTTAGGATAAATCGTTTCTTGGTTGGGAAGACGCACGGATTTAATTCTGAGTCCATCTTCACTGGTTCTAGGATCTCGAACCCAAGTAATAATAGGGGTTTTTGGTAATAAGAAAAATTGACGGCGATATTCAGGTCGATAATCAATGGTTAAAATTAGATCAAAGTTTTCAGACCAGAGACGGCGAGCATATTCCCAAAAGTTTCTTTGTCGTAAAATGAGACGAGTATTATGAATCCTTGGATCGGGTTCATTGGGTTTTCCGTAGGTTTCGCCTGCAATAAAAACCACTTCAACATCTAAATTTTTATCATTATTGAAGCAGTTTGCAACTTGACGAGTTGCCCAACCAAATCCCCCCATTCTTCCTGTAGAAATATCAAAAAATTCATTGGCTAAAACTCCTAATTTCATCGATCATTACTTCCAAAAAAAAATTATTTTATATTCTCACTATACCATATAATGGATTACTTTAATTTTTTCTGATTTCTCTTTTATTAAATAATTTTCTAATTGCCCAAATACAGAAAAAGATGGTTAAAAATTGGCAAGCTAAAACTGATAAAGCGACCGCCATAATACCTTGGTTGACTACTAGCAATAATACGGAACCAAACAACATGGTAAAAATTATATTCCAATAAAAAGTCAGCTGTGTTTTATCAACAGCGTTAAGTAGTTCTTTGGTTGGATCGTAAATAGCAAGAGGTAAAGCAGATAGACAAATAATCACTAAAATGGGAATAGCAGATGTCCATTTATCACCAAAGATAATCGGCACATAAAAGGGAGCTAAGGATGATTGTATTAACACCAAAGGAATAATAACAATTGAAGTTTTCTTTAAACTACTAATAAACCGTTTTTTAAGTTCAGTTAGATCATCATTAACAAGACAAAGATAGGGAAAAATAGAAGAGGTAAAAACCTTAATCACATTACTACTAATACCAATTCCAGCATTAAAAGCAAAGTAGTATAATCCTAAAGCTTCAACACCTAAAAAACCACCCACAATCATATAATCTAAATTGAGTCTCAGTTTTTCCAATAAAGAAACGCCTAAAATATTTAACCCGAATCTCATAACTTCTCGCCATTTTTCAATGGTAAAATGATTAGGAGGTCGCCAAGAATTCAAGCGTTGGTGTAGAAAAATTTGAATGATATATGATATCAGCATTCCACAAACGGCTGACCATACCCCCCATCCGAAAAAAGCCAATCCTGCATTAAAAACATTGGTTACAATATTTAAGCTTGCTTGGGTTAATGCTGTCAATTTTAATTTATTAGCTCGACGAATTAACGCCCCTTGTACCATAAAATTAGGAAGGGTTAAATAGATCAAACTAACGGTCATGATTGGTAAGATTAAATCACTATTTTTATAGAATAAAGATAAAGGCCAAGCTAATAACAGTTGAGTAATAAAAACACAAATACATAAAATCCAATTTAACCAATAAGCAGTTTGACAAATTGCTTCTACATCTTCCTCTTCTGCTTGAATAATCTTAGAGCCAATTCCACCTCGTAAAACAAAGATGTTCCCAAAACTAAAGGTTAAAGAAATAACAGCTAACGAACCATAATCAGCTGTGGTAAACATTCGCGCCAGGACAACAGTTGTGATCAGACGGGAAATTCGATTGAATAGTTCTCCAGCCCCAAGCCAACCACTATTGCGTAAAAATTGATCTGATAAAAGTTGTTTTAGCTTTTTTTTCATGGAGATTATTTATAATTTGAGGAAATGATTTTTTTGGATTGATCAATTAAATATCTAGCATTTTTATAGCCTTGAACTCCTAAAAAGCGAACCAAAAAAATAGCAATAGTTAAGCGACGATATTCCGAGGAATTACGTAATTCAGGGCATAAATCTATCGCTTGTTTTTGCAAGATTAAAGGTGTTTTATAATCTCCGGTGAGAGTTTGTAAAATTTTCCAAGCAATTCGTAGTTTTGTATAACCATAGGCACGATTTTTTAGCATTTCTCGTTCTGGACTAACATTAGTAAAGGCTTTATCCATAATAATTTGATAGCTTTTTTCCATTCTTTGCCAATTTTTAGAACGATTATTTGGATGAGCGCGATAGTAAGTTAAGGGTTCTTGAATCACTTTAAATGGATAATCAGCAGCAATTCTTAACCACATATCCCAGTCTTGAGCGTAGGGTAATTTTGGATCAAAATTTCCGACTTTTTCTAAACAAATACGACGAACCATTGGGTTACTACCACATTCGATAATGTTATGTTGAATTAAAATAGACCAGACATCTCCTTCGACATTATTTTTACGAAGTTTTCCCCGAATATTTCCTTGATGGTCAATCGAACCTAACCAACTATAAACTAAGCCAATCTCTGGATTTTTATCTAATATAGAAACTTGTTTTTCTAACTTGGTGTTTGCCCATAAATCATCTGCATCAAGAAAAGCAAGATACTCTCCTTTTGCATGAGAAATTCCTGTATTTCTGGCAATAGCTGGTCCTTGATTTTTTTGTGAAATTAATGTCACCCTGGGATCAGAAATTTCTGTCGACCATTGTTCAATATTGTCAGAACTACCATCATTAATAATAAGCACTTCAAAATCTTGAAATGTCTGTTTTAAAACTCCTTCCAAGGTAATAGGAAGAAAAGTCATAGCATTATAAGCAGGAATGATTACAGATACTTTTGGCATTTTTTGATAGCTCCTTTTTTGTTTTATAAATTATCCATGATGTTGAGCATTTTTTGGGCAATCACTGACCAATTAAGTTGTGTTTTGATTTTTAAACGAGCTTGTTGAGACATCTTTTCTAAGATTAGAGGATTGTTGAGTAATTCAATCATTTGACTAGCCAATGTTTCTGGTTTTCTCTCATTTAAAACAAGGCCATTCTTTTGATGTTCCACTATTTCCGACATTCCATCTTGATTTGAAACAATACAAGGAATGCCATAATTCATTGATTCAATCAAAAAAAGACCCAAAGGCTCACAATAAGCAGGAGAAACCACTAAATCTGAATTTAAAAATAGCTGTTTCATTTGTTGAGGATTACTCACATAGCCAATATTAATAATTCCTGGTTCTTCCGTGAATAATTTTTGTCCAACAATCACTAATTTTACATTGCTTATTTGACTTCTTACTATTCTAAATGCTTCTAACAGTAAATCCCCGCCCTTTCGTTTAAAATCAGAACCATTAAATAAGATTTGATGGCTACCAAATTGCTTTTCTTCCTCATAAGGCTTTAAAAAATTACCTGAAGACCAAACAACTGTAATTTTGTTGGGGTCAATTTGATAATCGTTAACTAGAGAGTCTTTTAAAATAGCACTTTTGGTAAATATATGATGAGAATTTTGATAAGATTTTTTCTCATATTCTATCCATTTATTCAAGTCCTCGTCTGTGGGAAAATTTGCCCAAGGTGACCAATTACGATGAGCTAGGGTCATATTATAATCAAGATAGGTGACATAAGGAATCTCTACGGTTTGGGTGACCGGACTAAACATTCCATACAAATGAAAAATTAAGTCAGGTGGCTTAGATTGTGCTTTGATTTTTGCTTCTATCTCTTGAGATTTTTTTTGAAAGCTTTGACTATTTTTACCAAAGCTACTCCCTTTAACCTTAGTTAATTGAGGTAATATCGTTTTCATCTTTCTCCCAATCTTTTTTATATATTTCGATTGATACCATCGCTCTAACGATAAGTAATTAATATTGGGAATATGAGGAACAAATTCTTTAAATAAGAATTTATGACGCTCAATAAAAAACTGTTCTCCCGTAATTAACAAGTTTTCAATTTTCATGATTATAATTAAAGATTAATTTTAATTTTTTTTGTAAACCTTACATTGATATTATTTATTGAGACAATTTTTTTGATTTGTCTTCATTCCAGTCCCAATCAGCAATAGCTAAAAATGTAAACCAATAAAAGATTAATGTGGTATGACTCCAAATGTTTTCTGTTATCATGCCTACGGATAATGCTATCATGATTGATGCTAAAGTAAAGCAAAAATCTTGTTTCATACTGCCTGGAATGCTGGTTCTCATCAAATGAAAAAGATAAACAAGTTGACCACACCAAAAACCTAAAAATACCATAAACCCAAGCACTCCAGTTTCGACTAAAAAACGGACATAATCACCATGAGGTTCTAGTCCATTAGAACTAATCATTTTATTGACTCCTAAACCATATCCAAGTAAAGGATAATTTTGCCATTGTTGCAATAAATAGTGCCATTGCGCTAACCGCCAATTAAAACTATTATTATCCCATTTAGAGCTTAAAATTGCTTTCCAAATATTAATATCTGGATTAAACATAGGGGTTTCAGTTAAAGAACCTAATCGTTCTTGGCCAAAGGGTGTACTAGCAAATAAAGCAATCACTAAACCAAATAAAATAAGACCTCCAAAAATATTTAATAGACTAGCACGACGAACAAAGTTACACACAAGCCAAGTCCCTAACATCATCAGTCCAAATAATGCTTTGGCCCCAACAAAGAAAAAAGCAACAACCCCTAATACAATAAGCCAAAGTGTTTTATTTTTCGTATGATTTTGTTTCCAATACGTTAAGGCCATAAACAGAAAGGTAAAAGTCGTAAAAGTATTAGGGTGGCCTAAAGTTCCATTAACACGAGAACCAATATCAAAAGCACCACTAGGATAGACAACTAAAAAAGAAGGGAGAACAGAAGAAGGTAAAATAATTTGGATAATAGCAATAGTACAAGGCATAACTAACCCCAAAAATAATAAAGAAATTATTTTTTGAGGTGAAATTTTTCCCTTTAATTGAATGACTAAAAAATAGATGGTTACCCAGGATAATAAACGAATCCACTCTCGTATAGCCAGAGACAAATAAGAACCATCCAGTCCTAAGCCTCCTAACGGTAATAATATAACCCATAAACCTTGTAACAGTAACCAAAAGGCTAAAAACCACCAGACTTTATCTGTTTTGATTGGTTGATGAGTCAATAATCGAATCGTGACATAGAGGAGAGTTAAAGCAATGACTCCCAGCGCAAAAGCAGAAGGAAGCTGATAAGCAGAAAAAATATCCAGTGAACTCCGAATAATTAATAAAGCTAATACCGTTTTCTCAAACTTTAAGAAAAAAACCGTAATACCGACAATAATAATGGTCAGAGCCAAGAGATATATGGGATTAGTCGCCACTAAAAATCCTACGAAAATACCACCGATAATTCCTCCTAGTATCAGCCAAGGGGTCAAAGATTGATTTCGATATTTTGGAAAATTAAAGGACATAGTTAACAACACCAAGTTATCATTATATTGATTTAGAATTTTCGATTGCTTTTTCTTCTTTTCTTAACATGATTAACCACTAATCCTCGTAATTTGATGCCTTGTTTTTCAAGATTTATGGTGATATTTTCAAGGATATTTTTGGGTGTTAACTTAGGTTGAACAACTAAAATCATTTTATCACTTAATTCTCCTAAGGTAATAGCATCAGCATAATTATCTAAAGAGGAAGTATCAATAATAATTTGATCATAGTGTTGCTTGATTTCTTTTAGGAGTGATTTCATTTCAGGCGATTCAAGAACTAAAGAGCCTTGAGATTTTAGAGAACCACAAGGCAAAATATAGAGATTATGAATCTCGGTCGGCTGAATTAAATCCCCAAGGGAAAAACCCTGATCTAAAATATCAGTTAAACCTGGAGAAGATTGGATAGAAAAGAGTTGATGTTGTTCAGGGTTATGTAAGTTACCATCAATAATTAAAGTTCGGCGAAACAACATAGCTGATACTGTCCCTAAGTGAGCAGCAACAACAGATTTTCCTTCCACTGATATCGAACTACTCACTATAATTGATTGGGACTTTTCTCCCTTATCCAATTCTAATGTTTTTAATAATCTTCTATAGGGTTCCACTAATTCTTGGTCATGGAGAAACAAGGCTTTATCATCTGCAAATAAATTAATTTCTGGTAAATTGGGTAAGTCAGCAATCACAGAAATTCCTAGCCATTTTTCTAAATCTAAATCTTGATATAATGTATTATCCAACGTTTCTTGTAATAGAATCATTCCTGTGGCAAAAATGAGTCCAAAAAAACTAGCAAATACTAATACTGCTGGTTTAGAAGGAGTTGTATTAGAAGAATCGGCTGGGGACAATTCTAGAATAATGATATTACTTAATAATTGGGCTTCCGCTAAGCGAGCTTCCACTAATTTAGATTCTAAAAATTTAAGATTATTAACCGCTTCCTCCTTTTCTCTAACTAATCTTGCTAAGGGTTGTTGTTGACGAGGAATGCTGACTAGGCGACTTTGTAACTGAGCAATTTGAGGTTGTAATGCTTGTAACTGTTGCTGCAAAGCCAACCCTTCGATTTCATTGAGAATAAATTGAGTAATTAATGTTTGACTTAATTCATCAGTGGTAATTTTATTAGGGTCAACATTAACAGAAGCGGGTGAAACTTTGGCTAATGCTTGTTGATAAAGCTGTAAAACTTTATCCTGTTCTTCTACTAGGGAAAGAACGGTAGGATGGGTTTCTGTAAAACGAGAACGAGCATTGGCAAGTTGGATTTCTAGATCAACTAATTTGTTCTGTAGCGTTTGTAAGTTTTGATTTTGTTTAATTTGTCCCGTTATATAAGCTTTTTCCCTATCTTGTAAGCCAACCAACCGTTGAAATTCTTGAGTTTTTGTGCGATTATTTTGTAATTGAGACTGAAGTTCTCGCTGTTGATTCTCCAAATTTTCTAAACTGTTAACTAAGTTGCTTGTTTGCTCAGAAACCGAAATCAAACCGTGTTGTTGACGATACTTATTTTCTGCCGAGGTAGCTGCCTCTGTAAGTTCTCTTTGTTTGGGAATTTCTGCTTCTAAAAATTCTCTAACAACTTGAGCTTGAGAGCGAATCGTTTTACTCTTTTCGGCAACCAAAGTCTCGGTAATTGAATTAAGGACTTTGGAAGCAATTTCTGGGTCTTTATATTGATAAGTTAATTCTAAAATATTGGTTGAAGGTACAATTTTGACATCTAATTTCTTCGTTAGGGTTTTCCTAAGAGAAATAACTTCAGGGGATTTCATTTTTTGTGGAAAAACTTCCTCTAATGCTGGCGTTAAAATTCGCTTAGATTCTGCTAATTCTGCTAAAGTGGCTAAAGGATCAGATTGTCGAGTTTGATAAGTTGATAACTGTAAGTCTTTTCCTAACTCAGAAATTCCCGTTTGCTGCTCATTAACCATTAATTTAGTCTTGACTTTATACTCAGTTGGCACTAAGAGTAAATAAGCAACAGCACTAGCCAGCACGGCACTAAAAGTGGTTAACGCTAACCATTTTCGGCGATTTAAAATAGATAATAAAGGTAAAAAATTTGTCTCAGTCATATCCTAAAAATTTGACACTCCTATGATTCTAATTGATTATTAGTGACTTTTTTTTCCACATATTTTATACTCTATTGATTATTTTTGATCCGTAAACAACTTATTTGCCCATACTGTTAGAGCCAACAATGAGATTGTCAACGGCATAATTATAAATCTCAAGATCAGAACGACAGAGTTCTCGAATGTGATCGATCATATCATCGGTGATTACCGATTTTTGATAAGATTTGGATTTAGGATTTCGATTCCATTGACCGACTTTTAGCTGTCGACCAAATTTCTGAGAAAATTGTTCTAGAAACCGATCAAGATGTTCAATACAGCCAACTAAGCTAAATTTGTGTAGGTTTTTTTTAGTAGAATCAATAATATCTGCTGAACTATAGTCTTCAACGTCAGTTAACCCGCACAGAAATCGGCTATACACTTGTCCACTACTACGCCCTGCTTCAGAGTTGATATAGGCTTCAATATCCAGGTCCGTTTTAGCGTTACCATAGCTTTTATAGCGATTGTAAAAGTATTCTGAAATCCAGCGTTTCACTGGATCTCTCAACATAGTAATAAACTGGTACTGGTCATGAAACGCCTCATGAGCAATGTTACTAAACAGGAAATGACCACTAATGTAGTTCACGTTTGGCTGTGACATACCATACAGTAACAACTCTTGCCGTAACTTAATCACGGTTGGGTCAAAAACAGTGAGGGGCTTTTCTTCCAACGTTTGAGCAACTTTCTGGCAAGCTTCTGAATTGAGTTTGTAAAGATTGGAATCTCGAATATTAATCGTTACATAACAGGCTTTCAAGGCTTTGCTAAGGGAAACCCCCCCACATTTTGGGATATGGATATAGATCAACTTTTGCTTGAGAGTGGGTTGAATCAGGTTTCGGGTTCTTGCCGATAGTTCAAAACTAATATTCTGTACTAAAGAATTCACAATGCCTCCTAATCCTTGGTTAAGTAATAAAAATTAATATTACTTCTCTCAAGTTTACCCGACTCGGTTACAAGTTGCTTGGATCAAAATAAGGATCAGTGGGTGAACTACCCACGCATTCCGCTACGCTTCATG
>JASJDN010000023.1 GCA_030065205.1 Crocosphaera sp. | reverse complement strand
GAATGTGCTAGTATCTGAGGTGTTTCCTTCAAAAACTTCTACAGCGATAGGACAACCATTTTGATCACAAAGTAGTCCAAAGACTATTTGAGTTTTCCCTTTCTTCTTATCCCTATTATCAACAACCTCGTCTGGCAATGTTGATAAATTTGCCAAGGTTCTTTTTTTGACTTTATCTCCTTCTCGGTAAGATTCACGAAGAAGAACAGCCGGCGCCTCCTTTATTGGTGGTAAATAAAGAGAAAAAATCTTACACTAAAGGTCAATTTAAGATAATCCATTGCCTTGAGGAGTGAGTCAATAATGAATTCATTGTTAACCAAATATCACTTAAAGTCTCCCCTAGCGTGGGGTTTAGCCCTCGCCTTTAGTAGTAGTGTCTTAGTGGGGTGCAATAACCAACCCCCTGCTGACACCGGAACCTCCCCCGATGGGACCACCCCCTCAGCAAGTGGAGATGGGCTAAAATTAGGCGCATTACTACCAGTTACAGGGGATTTATCCTCTATCGGGGCGAATATGCCAGAAGCGGTTAAACTAGCCATTGATGAGATTAATGCTTGTGGTGGAGTGAACGGTCAACCGGTTACCTTAGTCACAGAAGATAGTCAAACCGACCCCACCGCCGGGGGAGCAGCCATGACCAAACTGGCAGAAGTTGACCGAGTTGCGGGTGTGGTAGGTGCCTTTGCCAGTAGTGTTTCTGGGGCTGCTGTGGGTATTGCAGCGCAAAACAAAGTTATGTTAATCTCTCCAGGTAGTACCAGTCCTGTGTTTACCGACCAGGCTAAAAATGGAGAATTTAACGGGTATTGGGCGAGAACTGCTCCTCCTGATACTTATCAAGCCCAAGCTTTAGCCGCCTTAGCCCAAAAACAAGGCTTTGAGAATGTATCGACTGTGGTGATTAATAACGACTATGGGGTAGGCTTTGAACAGCAGTTTGTAGGGGCATTTGAGAAGTCAGGAGGAAAAATTCTCGATAAGGAAAAACCCGTCCGTTACGACCCCAAAGCCGCTACTCTCGATAGTGAAGCAGCAGCCGCGTTTGCTAATAGTCCTGATGCTGTGGCTGCGGTACTTTACGCAGAAACTGGCAGTATTTTATTACAAGCAGCCTATAAACAAGGGTTAAGCGAGGGCGTTACTGTCTTGTTAACGGATGGGGTCTATTCTCAGGACTTTGTGGAACAGGTGGGCAAAACGGCTGATGATCAGTATATTTTAGAAGGGGCTTTAGGAACGGTTCCGGGGGCTGATGGTCAAGCTTTAGATGCGTTTACTACCAAGTGGAATGAAAAAACAGGGAAGGATGTCACGGCCTTTGTTCCCCACAGTTGGGACGCAACTATCCTTTTGATGTTGGCCGCTGAAGCTGCGAAAGCCAACACCGGAGAGGCGATACAGAGTAAAATCAGAGAAGTAGCTAACGGGCCAGGAACAGAAGTGAGTGACCCCTGTGAAGCGATCGCCTTGGTTCGCGATGGGGAAGATATTAACTATCAAGGGGCTAGTGGTAACGTCGATATTGATGAGAATGGCGACGTTGTCGGTAGTTATGATGTTTGGACAGTAACGGCAGAGGGGACAACGGAAGTGATTGATAAAGTGAGTCCCACAGAATAAGGTTGACCCTTAATTGTTAAGAAATATAACCCGCTTCGGCGGGTTTATTTTATTTAAAAAAACGTCAAATAAGTTAAGAAAATCTATAATCTTCCTGGTTAAACATTGAGAATTTATAGAATTTAGATACTGTCTTTCTTGTGGTTAATAACTGAGCCAGAAAAGAGGAAAAAATGTTATCTCAATTAGTGGCCAATAAATCTGTTAATTATCTTAAAAAAATTGGCATTATCGTCATTATTATTAGTTCTCTTGGTTCCCATCTTGTTCATAATACACCTCTCAATAGCCCGATTTTTCCCCATCTGTTTGCTCGGTTTACTGCTCTAACCGGAATGGGTTCCCAGTGGCGAATGTTTTCGGTGGTTGATCGCTTTAGTTGGCGACTAGAAATCGTAGCGATTAATGAAAATCAAACCATTGAAACCTTGCCTATTTTTATTGAGGAAGAAAAAGGCTTTTTTCAGAAACAATTTATTGATTTCAGAGAAGGAAAACTACATCAAAATTTATTTATTTATCCCGATGCTCGTTACCATTATAGCAATTATTTGTGTCGACTATATCAAAATGAGAATAATTCCATTAAAGCCATCCGGTATGATTTATTTTGGCGACAAATTTTGCCCCCTGAACAGGCAGCCATTAGAAAACAATATCTAACGGAAGAGTTTAGTGATTTAGGTAAATTAGGAGAATATCCATGCAAAAATTGATTAAAAATGCCAGTAAAAAATTATATAATTTTTGGTTTGCTAAAAAACCAACCTTGAATTTAGGTGTATTTAGGATTATTTTTGGTCTATTTATTCTGAATATCTTATTACTGAGTTATTTCCACTGGAATGAGTATTATGGGGTGAATGGAATTGTCTCTTTAGACCGATTTATTCATGCTAGAGGGGGCTGGTTTTTGGCTTCTTTTAAGTCCATTTTTGCTCTGTCTAATCATCCTCAATTTATCTGGATTATTTATGGACTTGGTTTAGTTACAACCTTGTGTTTTATTATCGGGTTGGGAACTCGTATTGTCACCATTATTTTATACATCTTCTGGTTTTCTTTATGTAATCGCAATTCTGCCATTATAGACAGTAAGGATATTGTTATTCAAATGCTGTTATTTTATAGTTGTTTTGCTCCCTTGGGAAACAGCTTATCCGTTGATAATATTTTTCGAGCTAAGTTACTGCGTAAACGTCGTAATATCATCAATTATGTCCCTCCAAAACAGTCAGTTTGGGGTTTAAGACTCCTACAAATTTCTATTGCGTTGATTTATCCTTTATCTGCTATAGATAAACTGTCTAGTGATATTGCGTGGCGAGACGGCAGTATCATGTATTATATTTCCTTGTATGATGCTTGGTTTCGCTTTACTGATGTTGATTTACTACACAATTATTTTTTGAGTATCATTACAACTTATAGTTCCTTAATGCTTGAGTTTCTGTTTCCTATTTTGGTTTGGTTTAAACGAACAAAATATTGGATATTAAGTATGATGGCATTATTTCATATTTCTATTGCTATTGTTATGAACGAATTTGTCTTACAATTTAGTCTAGTGATGTTGATTTCTTATGCTTTGTTTTTGGATGCTGAGATCATCAAAAAGGTAGCTTCAAAGTTCAAGAAAAAATACAATTTTTTTGAAAAAACAATACTTGTAAAGCAGAACGTTAATTCGTAGAAAATAAGGAGAAAAAAATGAGAATTGAACAAGATAGTATGGGTAAAATTGAAGTGCCATCAGAGGCTTATTGGGGCGCACAAACCCAGCGATCGCTTCGTTATTTTGCCATTGGTGATGATATCATGCCCCGAGAGATGATTCGGGCGATCGGTATTCTTAAAAAAGCGACAGCTATTGTTAATAAAGAGTTGGGTAAATTAGATGCAAAAAAAGCAGAATTGATCGGACAAGCAGCCGATGAAGTGATATCAGGAACACTAGATAATCACTTTCCCTTGAAAATTTGGCAAACCGGAAGCGGTACCCAAACTAACATGAATGCTAACGAAGTCATTGCTAACCGTGCCATCGAATTAGCAGGAGGAATATTAGGGAGTAAGGACCCCATTCATCCCAACGATCATATTAATATGTCTCAGTCTTCTAATGATACCTTTCCCACTGCTATGCACATCGCTGCAGTAGAAGAAATTACCCATAAATTATTACCTGCGATCGCTAAATTACGGGATAGTTTAGAGACAAAAACACAGGAATTTCAAAACATTGTTAAAATTGGCCGTACTCATTTAATGGATGCCGTTCCTTTAACCTTAGGACAAGAATTTTCAGGATATATTTCCCAACTCGATAAAGATATAGAAAGAATCCAATTAAGTTTACCCGATTTATATGAATTAGCCATCGGTGGAACCGCCGTCGGAACAGGATTAAATACCCACCCAGAATTTGCCCAAAAAGTAGCCCAAGAAATTGCTCAAATAACCGATTTACCCTTTATTTCAGCCGATAATAAATTTGCTGCATTAGCGGCACATGATGCCATCGTTATGTGTAGTGGAACCCTAAAAACATTGGCTTGTTCCTTGATGAAAATAGCGAATGATATTCGCTGGTTAGGATCAGGTCCTCGTTGTGGAATAGGAGAGCTTATTTTACCTGCAAATGAGCCAGGATCATCCATTATGCCAGGAAAAGTTAACCCCACCCAATGCGAAGCAATGACGATGGTTTGTGTGCAAGTAATGGGTTATGATGCTGCGATTAGTATGGCGGGAAGTCAAGGTAATTTTGAGTTAAATGTCTTTAAACCGTTACTCATTTTTAATCTGTTAAATTCTATCAGATTATTGTCCGATGCTTGTTCATCTTTTAGGGAGCATTTAGTAGTAGGATTGCAAATTAATCAACAACAAATTGAACATTATTTAAACAATTCTTTGATGTTAGTAACCGCATTAAACCCCCATATTGGCTATGATAACGCAGCTAAAGTGGCTAAAAAAGCCTACGAAGAAAATACCACCTTAGAAGCAGCTTGTGTTGCTTTAGGGTTTCTCACACAAGAAGAATTTAAAACCATTGTTGATGCTAAAAAAATGACGTAAATCAATACATGATTTTTGTAGAATGGGCATTATACGGCCTATGATTAGGATAAGAATATTAGGAGTTTTATCCATGAGCGACCCGATGACAGTTACTTACCCCATAGAGGAAATACTTAAGCGTATTGAGGACAAATTAGATAAGATAGATGAGAAGTTTGAGACTAAATTAGACAAACTCGATGAGAAGTTTGAGACTAAATTCGAGAAGTTTGAGACTAAATTAGACAAACTCGATGAGCGTCTCACCACCATAGAAGTTGGACAGGGAAGACTAGAAGAAAAAGTCGATGGTTTAGGAAAACGGTTAGATAATCAAGAGTTTATCAACCGTGGTGTACTCGTTGGCTTAATTATTGCCTTATTAGGGGGTTTAGCAAAGATGTTCGGGTTCATCGGTAGTCCCTAAACTGTTCTTCATAACCCAGTCTCCTTTTTCAGACCCGTCTTATCCTATAATCACAGTAGGATTTTGATTATAAGGATGTAATGAAACCTTATCTCGCTGCTGCTATTCAGATGACCAGTAAGCCTGATCTAGAGAAAAATCTAGCAGAGGCCGAAGAACTGATTGAACTTGCTGTCCGTCGTGGGGCTGAATTAATTGGCTTACCAGAAAACTTTGCCTTTTTGGGAAAAGAAGAAGATAAACTCAGCAAAGCCAAAGAAATTGCTCAAAAAGCTGAGAAATTTCTCAAAACCATGGCCCAACGCTTTCAAGTTACCATTTTAGGCGGAGGGTTTCCCGTACCCGTCGAAGGTGATCCCAGTAAAGCCTATAATACTGCCCTTTTGGTCGATCCCACTGGAAAAGAATTATCCCGTTATCAAAAAGTCCACCTATTTGACGTTGATCTTCCCGACGGGAATACCTATCAAGAATCAAGTACAGTGATGCCAGGAACTAAATTACCTGATACTTACTCGTCTCAAACCTTAGGTAACTTAGGACTCTCCATTTGTTACGATGTTCGCTTCCCAGAATTGTATCGTCATTTATCCCATCAAGGGGTAGATGTTTTATTCGTTCCGGCTGCTTTTACCGCTTTTACTGGCAAAGATCACTGGCAAATTCTCTTACAAGCCAGAGCGATCGAAAACACCTGTTATATCATTGCACCAGCACAAACCGGGAACCACTATGCTAGACGGTTTAGCCACGGCCACGCGGTTATTATCGACCCTTGGGGCCTCATTTTAGACGACGCGGGACAACAACCCGGCATGGCTTTAGCCGAAATTGATCCCCACCGCGTTAAGCAGGTGCGTCAACAAATGCCATCTTTGCAACATCGGGTTTTTGTCTAAACCTGCCGTGATACCATAGTTATCTAACAAAGAAAACCTTATCGAGAGATTTCATGGCTATTAAAACTCCCGACTGGGTGAAACACGCCGTTTTTTACCAAATTTATCCCGACACCTTTGCGAGAAAGGTTCCCCCCCATCAAGAATGGTTGTTAGATGTTCCTGTCGAAGACTGGGATGCACCTCCAACCGCCCAAGGATACAAAGGCGGAAACCTTTGGGGGGTGATCGACAAATTAGATTATTTACAAGATTTAGGGGTCACAGCCCTTTATTTTACCCCCATTTTTCGCTCGGCTAGTAATCATCGCTATCATACTCAGGATTATTATGCCATCGATCCTTTGTTGGGAGAGCGAGAAGCCTTCGATCAATTATTGAAAACTGCCCACGATAAAGGGTTTAAGGTGGTTTTAGATGGAGTATTTAATCACGCCAGTCGTGGCTTTTTCTTCTTCAACGATATTCTGGAAAATGGACCGAACTCCCCTTGGTTAGATTGGTTTAAAATCGAAGGCTGGCCTTTATCTGCTTATGATGGTAGTCTTCCTGCCAATTATGTCTCTTGGATCGATTACCGCGCTTTACCCCAATTTAACCACAATAATCCAGGGGTGAGAGAATATATTATGCAGGTGGGAGAATATTGGTTAAAACAAGGGATCGACGGTTGGCGGTTGGATGTACCTGACTGTGTTAAAGCAGAAGGGTTTTGGGAAGAATTTCGAGAACGGGTGAAAGCGATTAATCCTGAAGCCTATATTGTCGGAGAAATTGCTTTTGATGCCACACAATGGCTAGATGGGAAGCAATTTGATGGGGTGATGAATTATCCCTTTGGTCGTTTAACCGCCGGTTTTATTATAGGCGATCGCGTTGATAAAGAGACCATTCCTCATTTTTATGAACCCTACGAAACCCTGGATGCAGAAGGTTACGCTAAAGGAATTGAGGACTTATTAGCCCGTCATCCTTGGGAAATTCAATTAACCCAGTTAAACTTACTCGATAGTCATGATACCCCCCGATTTTTGAGTATTGCAGGGGGCGATCGCACTTCGGCTAAGTTAGCCACGTTATTATTGTTTACCTTCCCTGGAACCCCTAACCTCTTCTATGGGGATGAAATTGGCATCGAAGGAAGTCATGATCCCGATGCAAGAAAAGGCTTTCCCACAGAAGATAAATGGGATCAAGAAGCCTTAGCTTACCATAAACAATTAATCGAAATTCGCAAAAAATACCCTGCTTTACGGACAGGAACCTATCATCCTCTCTATGCCAAAGAAAATGTTTATATTTTTGCTCGCATTTTAGGAGAAGAAGGGGTAATTATTGCGGTGAATAATGGGGAAGGAAAAGCAGAAATCTCTCTCACCAAGTTTGAAAAAGTTCCCTCAATTTCCATCAATAAACCGAATAATCTTGTTTATGGAGAAGGAGCTAATAATTGGCATGATGGTCAATTGAATTTAACCATTCCCCCTCGTTGCGGCTTGATATTAGCCGAGTAAACCCTTGAAAGTTGAGAATTTAGAATAAAAAGTTGTTCTAAATTCTCTCCATAGATAACCTTATTCAGTCAGTACCAATTATTCATGGAAGAAATCAAAAAACGCCTTCAAGAAGACATGGCCGAAGTGAGTTGGGATGATATTAAACCCCATGCTCAAAGAGACGCTGTCATTGTTGTCAATGACAACTTAAGCTTAGTAGATGTGGGGGTTGCCATTGCCCAAGATGATAAAATAATGGTTGAACGTTGGATTACAGAACAATTAATTAATAAGCCGTCTAATCAACAGTTGAGCGACTGGAATATTAACCCCACTCAGTTATTTAAAACCTTAATTGTACAACCTTTTGTCTTAGTTCAAAGTCTCGAAGCTTAGAGGATAAGGGAAGAGTCGGGGAAAAAATGTCGTCCAGAGGGAACAACCCCATTTAATTTTGTCAATTTTTTGATACACTAGGGGTGAAAATAATTTTAGGAAATTATTAAGATGGAAAGCGTTGCTTATATCGTTGTTTTAACTATGGCTTTGGCCGTTCTCTTTTTTGCCATCGCCTTTCGGGAACCCCCCCGTATCCAAAAGTAGACATCAGGGTTTAACCCCTCGACTGTCAGTCAATCTTAAATCTCGTCTGAGCCGCTATTTTTCCTCATTTTAACAGGGAAGAATAAGGACGGCTCAGAGTCTTGTATTTTCCAGGAGTTAATTAGTTATTCTGGTATCATAAACGATCTTACTTCTTCTACCGTCATCTTCCGTTGCTACGGATAGTCTTATGCAATGTCCCTACTGTCAGCATACCAATAGCCGTGTCTTAGAATCTCGCTCTTCCGAAGGTGGACAAAGCATCCGTCGCCGTCGTGAATGTTTGAACTGCAAGCATCGTTTTACTACCTATGAACGCATTGAGTTCGTTCCCATCACTGTCATTAAACACGACGGTAAAAAAGAGTCTTTCGATGCGTCTAAGCTCCTACGAGGCATGGTAAGGGCTTGTGAAAAAACAGGTATCTCTCATCAACGTCTTGAGACTATTGTAGATGATATCGAGGCTTATTTACAACAACGTCCCCAAAGAGAAGTCACGACTCATGAAATTGGACAATTGGTCTTAAAATATTTACGGGAAGAAAATGAAGTGGCTTATATCCGCTTTGCTTCTGTTTATGGAAGATTTAAAGGCATTAAAGACTTTGTAGAAACCCTAGACCAACTACAAGAAGAGTCCCTTCCCACCTCAGTATCTCAATGGTCTAATCCTTCTCCCACAGATAGAGACAATGCTTCAACTTCTCCCTGTCTAAGTCTAACCCACAATGGTTCGGATAAGTCCTGATCAGTGATAAGTATAATACATAATTGACAACAGATAATTAATAATTAATAATAAGTCAGTCAATATTATAGTAA
The DNA here is from genome assembly GCA_030065205.1 of Crocosphaera sp. GTDB lineage: Bacteria > Cyanobacteriota > Cyanobacteriia > Cyanobacteriales > Microcystaceae > Crocosphaera. The sequence goes on along the minus strand of JASJDN010000023.1, from coordinate 50,464 downwards.
GATTATCATTCCTGATGACAATTGCTAGGACGATTTGTGTTGGATTTCTTGCAGTCATTGCTGTAGGAACCCTTTTATTAATGTTACCTTTTGCCACTAATGATGGAAGTTGGAATAATCCTCTAGTCGCTTTATTTACCGCTACTTCTGCTGTTTGTGTCACTGGATTAATTGTTGTTGATACCGGTAGTTATTTTTCTTTTTGGGGTCAATTAATTATTCTTCTCTTGATTCAAGTGGGAGGATTAGGTTATATGACCACCACAACTTTTTTGATTTTATTATTAGGTAGAAGATTTGATCTTAGGCAAAAGTTAGCCATACAAGAATCCTTTGATCGTCCTTTTTTACATGGTAATAGTCAAACCCTTATTCGTTCTATTATTGCCACTACCCTTGCTTTTGAAATTTTAGGTATTATACTAATGCTTCATGTTTTTTCTCAAAAATATGGAACTTTACAAGGGTTATGGTTGGCAATTTTTCATAGTATTAGTGCTTGGAATAATGCAGGATTTAGCTTGTTTGCTGATAGTTTAATGAGTCTTGATGATTCTTTGACTATTAATTTAGTGATTCCTTTATTGATCATTTTTGGCGGGATTGGTTATCAAGTTATTATGGAACTTTATATGGCCATTGTCCATATTGTTACTAGAAATCAAGAAAGATTAGTTTTTTCCTTAAATTTTAAAGTAGTAATTAGTACAACAGCAATTTTATTAGTTGCCGGTACGCTGGTATTTTTTATTATTGAATACGGCAACCCTGATACATTGGGTGACTTGGATTTTAAAAGTAAAATCTTAACAGCTTGGTTCCAATCTGTAACCACAAGAACGGCAGGTTTTAATAGTATTGATATTGGACAAATGACTTTTGCTGGTTTATTTTTAACCATTGGCTTAATGTTTGTTGGTGCAAGTCCTAGTGGTACAGGAGGAGGAATAAAAACAACTACCTTACGAATTTTGACAAACTGTACTCGTTCGGTTTTAAGAGGTAGTGATGAGGTGGTAATGTTTAAGCGAGAAATTCCTGTCTCATTGATTTTAAAGGCAGTTGCTGTCGTTTTTGGTTCAACGAATATGGTAGTATTAATGACGTTTTTAATTTACTTAAATGAAGGTATTTTTCATCCCAGTTTTTTTGAATCTGGTGTTACTTCGTTACAAGTTTTATTTGAGGTTATTTCTGCTTTTGCTACCGTAGGATTATCCACAGGAATTACAGCTAGTTTATCCCCTGTTTCTCAACTATTAATAATCCTAACCATGTACACGGGAAGGGTCGGAATTCTTTTATTTATGGCTGCTATAGTCGGAGAAACTCGTCCACGAGTTGTTCAATATCCTGAAGAAACTTTGCTAGTAGGATGAGTCTTAAATTTGGTATGATGGACAATAAGAAAACCATTGTTAAAATAAGGGTGAGGTATTAGTTTGAAATCCTTAAACTTCTTAAGTAGTCTCCGTCGAGAAACGCGTCAATTTGCGGTTATTGGGTTAGGAAGATTTGGCCGTGCTGTTTGTGGAACCCTTCATAAATTAGGGTATGAAGTGTTAGGAACTGATATCAATGAAGCGTTGGTTGCTCAAGTTTTAGCGGAAAAACTCGCTTCCAGTGCCATTGAATTAGATTCGACTAAACCCAACGCTTTAAAAGAAGCCGGAATTTTTGAATTTGATACGGTTATTATTGCCATCGGTAACTATTTAGAGGAAAGTATTATTACCACCTTAAACGCTAAAGAAGGAGGGGTAAAATATGTAGTGGCTAAAGCTTCATCTGATATTCATGGTAAACTATTACAGAGGGTAGGAGCGGATTTAGTGGTGTTTCCTGAATACCAAGCAGGATGTGATTTAGCTCATTCATTAACCCAAAGTCCAGGGGTAATGGAACGATTTGAACTTGACCCGGATCATAGTATTGTAGAAACTCGTATACCTGAAGAGTTTAATGGGAAAACTATTGAAGAATTAAAGCTGAGAAGTCGTTACAATATTAGTGTTTTAGCTGTGGGAAAAGAGGATAAATTCAAAATTAATCCTCATCCACAAGAAAAGTTAAATAAAGATTTATCAATGGTGGTAATTGGTTCTAATAAAGCGATTCAAAAACTACCCATTTAATGATTTTTTTCAGTTATTTAAGATTGAGATGAATCCAAGAAATTAGCGAAAATAGCAACAGGAATCATCGGTAACATGGGTAATAAACAGATCAACCATTGATATCCGTTTAACGGCGCAGTGTCAAATAAACTGTTCATCAGCCCCCATTGACTAAAGAGAATTTGTAAGATAGTAGCTGTGACAATTCCAATGACAATCATGGGTGTATTGGTCATCACGGTTGAATGGGAATTAAAACGACTGACTAAACTCATCCCCAGAGAACTAATGCTCAATAAATAAACAACTCGCGCTGCCACTAACGCTTGAATCGCCATAGTTCGAGCGATCGCAATATTTCCTGTCGTGTTGTTAGCCCACTCAAAGATGCCAAAAATTAGTATCCAGTTAAACAGAGAAATGAGCAGGATACGACGGAGTAATCGTTTGGTTAATAGCGGTTCCTGAGGATCACGGGGGGGTCTTGCCATCAAACCCGGTGTTTTCGGTTCAAAGGCCAAAGGCACTGTCATAGTCACCGAGTTAATCATATTCAACCACAGCACTTGCAAGGATAAAATAGGTAAATCCCTGGCCAAAAAGGCACTAATTAAAATGGTCATAGACTCTCCCCCATTCACCGGTAAGAGAAAGGCGATGGCCTTACGCAAATTTTGATAAACGGTTCTTCCTTCTTCTACGGCAGCCTCAATCGACGCAAAATTATCATCCGTTAACAACATATCCGCAGCATCTCGGGCCACATCCGTTCCCCCTTTCCCCATAGCGATACCGATATCGGCTTGTTTCAGTGCCGGGGCATCGTTAACCCCGTCTCCCGTCATAGCCACAATTTCCCCTTGAGATTGCAGGGCCTCTACCAGTTGCAGTTTTTGGGCAGGGGCAACGCGGGCAAACACTGATCCCCCTTCTACGGTTTCCACTAAGGTAGGGGTATCCATTTGACTTAATTGTTGTCCAGAAAAGGCCAGAACTTTCTCCTCGGATTGAATACCCATGCGTTGGGCAATGGCTTTAGCCGTGGCTAGATGATCCCCTGTAATCATCTTGACTCGAATGCCAGCCGATTGGCAATTATCAATAGCTGCGATCGCTTCGGGACGAGGGGGATCAATCATGCCTTGTAACCCCAAAAAGACTAACTCGGTTTCTATATCTTCATGATTGAGGGAATGTTGATAACGGTTCACCTCTTTTTTGGCAAAGGCTAAGACCCGTAACCCTTGTTCTGCCATCGTTTCAACTCTTGCTTCAATGAACGAGCGATCGATGCTCACCCGTTGACCATTATGCTGTAATTGGTATTGAGAGCGGCTTAAAATGGCTTCTACCGACCCTTTGACATAAATCACCCTTTCGGATTCAGACTGCTGTTCTTTCCCATCCCGATGCAAAGTTGCCATATACTGAAACTCTGATTCAAAAGGAATCACATCTAAGCGAGGCATGGCGTTGTTGAGGGCAGCTTGGCTTAACCCTGCTTTGCCCCCGGCCGCTATTAAAGCCCCCTCGGTGGGATCTCCTACCACCATCCAATCTGAATGACGGGCTTCTAAATGGGAATCATTACACAATAACCCTGCTTTCAAACATTCTTCTAAGACCGGACTCAAGGTGTCAATGGATTGATGGGAATGGGGTTCTTGGAGATCGCAGGAAATCTCGCCTTTGGGACTATAACCGCTACCGCTTACACTGTATTGTTCTTCTCCTGCATAAATCGATTGAACCGTCATTTGATTTTCTGTGAGGGTTCCTGTTTTATCAGAACAAATGACGGTGGCACTTCCCAAAGCTTCCACCGCACTTAATTTGCGAATAATGGCGTTACGTTTAGCCATGCGGTTAACTCCGATGGCCAGGGTGATGGTAACAACGGCCGGTAAACCTTCAGGAATGGCACTTACAGCTAAAGCTACAGCCGCCTCAAACATATACACCCAAGACTCTCCTTGGCCGATACCGATGGTAAAGGTGAGGGTTGCCAACGCTAAAATGACATACAATAGGGTCTGACTGAATTTGGTAAATTTGCGGGTGAGGGGCGTGTTAAGATTGACCCGTTGATCGAGGGACTGGGAAATTTTACCAACTTCGGTGGCTTCTGAGGTGGCGACGACCATCCCTTTGCCTTGGCCAAAGGTGACGAAACTACCGGTATAAGCCATATTTGTGCGTTCGGCTAAAGTGGTTCCGGCAGGTAAAGGGGAGATAGATTTGCTGACAGGGAGGGATTCTCCGGTGAGTGCAGATTCATCAATTTGTAGGCTACGGACGCTTAAGAGTCTTAAATCTCCGGGGACTTTATCTCCAGACACTAAGAGGACAATGTCTCCTGGGACTAAATCTCGTGAGGGAATTTTAACTTTGCTATGATCACGAATAACGGTGGCTTCGGTGGTGACAGCTTTGGACAGGGAGGCGATCGCTTCTTCGGCTTTCGATTCTTGTATGAAGCCGATCACCGCGTTGATAATGGTTACCCCCCAAATAACCCCTGCATTGGTCATAGAACCGAGGAATGCTTTGATGGTTCCTGCAATTATTAGGATGTAAAGGAGAGGCTGATTAAATTGTAAGAGTAATCTTAACCAGGCGGGTTTTCCCTGTTTTATTTCCAGTTCGTTAAAGCCGTATTTTTCTAATCGTCTGGCCACTTCTTCGGCGGTTAAACCCTTTTCGACATCGCTGTTAAAAGTTTTGAGGATTTCTAAGTCTGAAAGTTCATGATACCGGTGAGACGATGAAGATTTTGTCTGCATTTTGTCCTCACTATCAAAGCTAGATGGTTAACTCATTTCTCTGGCAACTGATGTCGGGTTTAAGAGAAAAATCGAAGCACGTTTTGCCGTTTCTGAGGATAAGTGAATCTGGGTTAAATTAACTAATCCATCTTTGAGAAAAGCATCCCTAACCAGAACTTTTTCTCCTTTGTTAAACCCTGTTTCATAAAAAACTTCTTTGATGCCGGCAGAGATAATTAATTTTAAACAAGAAATACACGGCTCTAAGGTAACATAAATACTAGCCCCGTTGGTGGAAATGCCGTGTTTTGCTGCTTGAGCGATCGCATTGGCTTCAGCATGGATGGCACGGGAAGGAAGACTACTGGAACTATCACAGCTATCGAGTCCAGGATAACAAAATCCTTGCGCTGTACAGTGTGCTGTTCCTGATGGTGAGCCATTATAACCTGTGGCTAACACTTGTCTATCTTTGACGATAACTGCACCCACTGGAAAGGCCAAACAGGTTGACCGAGTAGCAGCGAGTTTAGCGATCATGATAAAGTATTCATCCCATGTCGGTCTTTGTTCTTCAAGAAAAGTCATTAATACTGTTAACTATTAACTGCGGTATTTTGTTGAGGAAAAACAACTTGAGCATCTTCCCACATTTCATCAGGAATAGGTTGACTATCGGGATCATCTAGGGCATTTTTTTCGATTTCCTCATCAGTCATCCCTTTAATCTTATCCCAATCAGTTTCACCCTTCATTTTTGCCCATTCTTCACGAGAAACTCTGGTAATATTTTGTTCTTTCACGTTGGTTGGCCCTCCTAGCACTAATAAACCGACACACATTTCCACGCCATGTATAAACAATATAGAGGATAACTCCATCTAATTCACCTAAGAGGATGATTCTTGTTTCCCCATAATCAATGCGGTTATCGATACGCTGTATAAATGGATTAGTAAAAATCCTCTCTAAGTCAGCAAAGTCTATCCCATGTTTCTCCATATTAGCTTGACGTTTATTTTCATCCCACTCAAAAAATTGGGGTATATTCATTAACGATCATCCTTATTATCATCTGTTTCTGGTATCAGTGACAAGTTAATTAAAATTTCTCGTAATTGAATTAAAGCATCATCATAATTTTTAAATTGTATTTCAGCTATTTTTGTGGGAATACCGCGAGGAAATCTAGAAACAGTTTTATTATGTTCATATAATAGAATAATTGGAATATTTTCCATTGCTGCAAATGCTAATTCCATTCCTACACCAAAGGAATTATAACCTAAATAAGCAATCACTAAATCTGCTTGAGTCACTTGATGTTTATCGGTTTGATAAACTTCTTCTGGGGTAACATTGGGATGAGTAATAGGGTCAGTATTTAGATGAGGAACATACGAATTAAATCCTAATTCATTACAAAGTGATCCTATCGCTTCATAAAAAGCTTTGGTGGTTTCAGTATTTTCAATTCCAGTTAATGCACCAGAAATATAGATTTTATTAATGTTTTTTTTCATAAGATTAATTTATTTATAACAACAATTTATTGAACAGAATTGTTAGATGATGATGAAGATGGAGAAGATAAAGGATTTCGCACTAATTGAAGATATAGACTAAAACATGACACTAATAAGCTTAAAACGGCTGTTAATCCAATCACTGCTGTACTCCATTTCATTACATCCCACTCTTTAGGAATGGTAAGAAAGTAAAGTAAGGATTTCTTTCTAAGTTTTTCTTTAGATTTCTTGAACTCTTGTGAATTTTCAAGTAATTGAAGAAGAACTTCCCTATCACCTTTCATCCATTGATGATTGTCTTGATCATCTTGTTTGTCTATCCATTCTTGTAATTTATTTTTTGCGTCACCTGCAGGAATAATATCTATTCGACCAGGATTATCAAGAGTATAAGATGTAGAAGAAGTTCTTAAATACAATTTATAAATTGCTAGATAAGCAACTATATCATTAACTTTAACTTTAATAGGGTTTTCATTAGAAAGATTATGATTATGAAGAACTATAGCTAGAATTCCCCCCCAATTTGGATTGACTCTTGTACCAATATGACCTATTCCTTTAGATGCTAAACTCAGTCTTGAATGAACCGAACCACAAAAATTATTATTAAATACTATAGATTCATTAGTCCAAATAATGACAGTATCTTGCCCATCTATTTCAAAGAAAAATTCTTCTTTCGACGACATTGAATCTGAAGACGTTTTAAGCTGTAATAATTTTTTGTTTTTAACAGAATAAGCGTATTTACTAGCAGTTAAACATACATGACAGCCTCTAAAACTACTCTTTCCTTTAAAGGGATAAATCAATATCCCTTTACCTAATTCATTAATGATATCCCACTCACTTAATACTGACATAATTTTAAACTGTTAATTTTTCTAGATTATACTAATAGAATTCCCAAAAATCAAGCGAAACTAACATTCTTATACTATCAATTTTTGAGCTATTGCAATCAGGTTTCAGTTGTGAGAACATGACGAAGAGGATTTAACAGTGTTAAATCCCTACAAGGGTGTATTTGTAGGGACATAATACCATTATGTCCTAATGACTTCTCACATATTATTACTGATTGCTATAGTTAGTTTCAGGGAACTATTATAATGACAATTAAAAACAAAATTATTGATCTTGAACATATTTCTGATCCGTTTTAATACATTGATAAGCTTTCTGTAATTCAATCCCTAAATAACCAATATGCTCAGGTTGAATAGCAGGAGAAGCAGCGCAAATATCTCGTATTAACTTGATAGGATGTTTCCCAGAATAACAAGCAACAATTTCACCACTTCCTGGAGTTGTTTGCTTGACTATAATTTGTCCTTCTTCTACTTCTATTAAAAAGTTACCCGATGGATCAAAATAGTCTCTTTGATTAATAATTTTACTGTACTGATTCGCAATTAATTTATCAACATTTTCCCAAGTATCATCATAAATATGTGCGCTTTGACTAATAGTGATTAATGGTCCCATCTGCAAATTATAGTCTGAATGTTCAGCAATTTCATCACGAATATGTTGCTGTAATGCTCTTAAACCCATTGCATTTGCAGGCCAAGCAGCAAACATATCATTACTTCTTAAGGTTGCTGTTAATGATAATTCATTGTCCACAACCCTCATCCAAATATGATTTAAACAAGGACTTCCTCCTTTATCATGATCATGAACATCCCACAGAGACATAACACCACTGGCTGCATCAATTTCACCAATTAATTTATTAATAACTTGTTCAATTTGATCCCGTTTAAACCAAGACCTTAAACGTTGACCATAGGTGTATTTTACGCCTTCAGTATAAGGTGCATCGTTTAAAATTTGGGGTATATATTCTGTCAAAAAAGAACGGTCAATGGGTAGGTAGTTAGGTTCAGGAAAATAGAAGTCTTGTGGTTCATTTGTAATGACAGCAGTTAAGTCAATTAATTCTTGCCATTTCCCATCATAACCGGTTGGTCTAATGGTTCCCGTAGTCTTAATTCTATGCAGTATTTTAACCCATGTTTCTGCAATAGTTTTTCCTTCTATACGATGACCATATCTAGGTCCAGGTAATACTGTAGGAGTGCTTTCTATCATGGGAAATGTTAAAGGTTCTCCCCAAGGTTGCTTATTTTCTTGTTTACAAAATTCTTGAACATAACTGACTGCTTCACTGATAGAGTTTGCTAGTTTATAATCGATAGATTGACGCAAATTTTCTAAAGCATTAGCATCAATTTCTATATCGATATAACCCGTTATATTAGAATTTATAACCCAAATATCTCGATCTGTATCACTTTTTCCTTGAGTAAACCCCTGTTGCAAAAAGTCCAATAGACATTGACATCCTCCTGCATTTTTATCTTCTTTTGTTGCATCTAAAATGACTAAAAATCTCACATGAGGATTCGCTAATAAATTACGAATTAAAGGACTAATTCCTCTAGTTGGACTGTATAAGTTACCAATTACTGCATAGTCTTCTGGGTTTAATTTTTTAGCCATTGATTGTCTAACTGTCCATCCTGTTATAATCGCTGTTTGTCCATGGCCACAAATTAATTGATTGGGTTTATGATGAGGAGTATAAATAAATTGATAATTAGATGAGGTAAGGGTCATAGTTTATTGTAATTCTTACATTAATTCTTTAATTATAATTTATGCCCTATCTAAGCAGCTATGTTTAAAGTAATTCTTAAGATATTTGTCTTAATGTTTATATATGGAGAAAGTGGTGGGTGAGAACGGATAATTTGATACTGACCATATATTAAATTATAGCCGTCTAACCTAACCGACAATTTTAATTATTATTATCTTCGGGAATATAATCAGGAGTTAAAACGTCTGTTTTATTAAAGGGACAATTTTCAGGTTGCTTCGATTTCTTCAATTAAGTTTTCAAGATCCAATTCATCTAATTTATTTTCTTTAAGTAATCTTGCTGTTTCCTCTAACCAAAGATTAAAATCAGTTTCATAAAGTGTTTTAACTGTTTTCATAATTACTAAGTATCTATCTTGTCAAAATCAGGTTGATTTTAGCATAATTTAATCCAAAAAATTAAGAAGTTTGTCTTGTTGCTCAGAATCTAAATGTTTAACTAAACATATTTCTGCAAACTTTTCATTAAAATAATTTTAAGTTTTATTACCAAAAAACAGGTCATTAATATAACTGACGACTAACACATTCCTGGTAGAATATTCTTAGTTTTCTGGAGTTAATTTCTGCCATTATGGATGTTAAAGCTGCCGTCGCCCTGGAACCTCAAAAAAAACTAAGCATCGAAACCATACAACTAGAAGGCCCCCAAGAAGGGGAGGTCTTAGTTGAAATCAAAGCCACAGGGGTTTGTCATACCGATGCCTATACCCTGTCAGGAAAAGACCCAGAAGGCTTATTTCCCGCCATTTTAGGCCACGAGGGGGCCGGTGTTGTGGTGGAGGTCGGCAAAGGGGTAAAAAGCCTCAAAAAAGGCGACCACGTCATTCCTCTCTACATTCCCGAATGTCGTCAATGTGAATATTGTTTAAGCTTAAAAACGAATCTTTGTCAAGCCGTACGCGCTACCCAAGGGCGAGGATTAATGCCCGATGGAACCAGTCGATTTTCTCTCGATGGTCGGGAAATTTTCCACTACATGGGAACCTCTACCTTCGCTAATTATACCGTTATCCCCGAAATTGCCCTGGCTAAAATACGCGAAGATGCCCCCTTTGATAAAATTTGTTATATCGGCTGTGGTGTCACCACCGGTATTGGGGCGGTCATTAATACGGCTAAAGTGGAACCTGGGTCTAAGGTAGTGGTCTTCGGCTTAGGGGGTATTGGCCTTAATGTCATTCAAGGGGCGAAAATGGTAGGGGCCGATATGATTATAGGGGTGGATATTAACCCCGAAAAACAGGCTTTAGGTGAAAAGTTTGGCATGACCCATTTTGTGAACCCGAAAGAGATAGATGGGGATGTTGTCACTTGTCTGGTTGATTTAACTAAGGGTGGGGCTGACTATAGTTTTGAATGTATTGGGAATGTTAATTTGATGCGACAGGCCCTAGAATGCTGTCATAAAGGATGGGGCGTTTCTGTTATTATCGGTGTTGCCGGTGCAGGGGAAGAAATTAGCACCCGCCCTTTTCAATTGGTAACGGGACGGGTTTGGAAAGGGACTGCGTTTGGTGGGGCAAGAGGTCGTACTGATGTACCAAAAATTGTCGACTGGTACATGGAAGGAAAAATCAACATTGACGATTTAATCACCCATGTAATGCCCTTAGACAAGATTAATGAAGCGTTTGACTTGATGCACCAGGGTGAATCGATTCGTAGCGTGATTACCTTTTAAGCAAAAAACTATCATTAATGTCAGCAATGGTAGGACAACCACTTAAAGTCATGGCCAAGGATAATTCCTCTTTTAAGAGTTCTAAAACGTGATTAACCCCGGCTTCTCCATTAACCGTTAAACCCCATAAAATTGGTCGACCAATTAATACGGCTTTTGCCCCTAATGCTAAGGCTTTAAACACATCTGTCCCTCTTCTAATGCCTCCATCCATAACGATATCAATTTCATTTCCTACAGCTTCAACAATCTGAGGTAAGGCTTCTAAGGTAGTTATTGCCCCATCTAACTGTCTTCCTCCATGATTAGATACGATAATACCTTTTGCCCCGTTTTCTACGGCTAAACGGGCATCATCTGCCCTTAAAATGCCTTTTAAAACAATAGGAAGTGTGGTGATAGATTGTAACCATTCTAAGTCTTTCCAGGTGAGACTGGGATCAATTTGTTGTTGAAAATAAGCAAATAAACCTGATTGATTACTACTGTTAGGAATAGCTAAATCTTTTAAGTTGACTAAATTAGCTAATTTTAAGGGTTCAGGTAAGGAAAATTGATTGCGAATATCAACTTCTCTTTTTCCTAACATGGGAGCATCTACGGTGACACAAATCGCCGTATAACCTGCCTTTTCTGCTCGTTTCACTAAGGATTTGGTCAACCCTTTATCCTTATGAATATATAATTGAAACCATCTTAAATTATGTTCTTGACAAGCGGCTACTTCTTCTAAACTGGTGGTGGATAATGTGCTTAGAATCAATAATGTTTTAAAATCAGATAATACTTTAGCTGTTGCTTTTTCTCCTTGCGGATGGGCTAAACATTGAAAGGCCATCGGAGCAACTCCGATGGGAATAGATAGGGTTTGACCTAACAATTTTGTGGATAAATCAATCTGACTAACATCCACTAAAATTTTGGGATAAAGTTGATAAATATCAAAAGATTTTCGATTATTTTTTAGGGTAATTTCATCTAATGCACCACTGCTATAATAACCCCAAGCCATCGAAGAAAGGTGTTGTTTTGCTAAGGATTCATATTCAAATAAGTTGATGGGTTTAATCATGAAAATGTTAATAAAAAACAATAAAATTACCGTTACTAATCAATAATAACTTGAGCAATTCTTCATGATACAAAATATCAATATTTTTTAAGGTTCATAGGGTTTCATTTCTTCTACCAGGGGCATATTTTCTGGGGGTTGATAAGGTCTAAAGTCTTCATCAAAGGGAACTTCTTCTGATGGTTCATAGGGTGTATTATTTTCAAATTCTGACGTAGTCTCCACTGGGATAATAATTTCTTGACGTGGGTTAGGGATATTTGTTTCTATGGGTTGGTTATTTTCTTGAGGTTGATAAGGGGTATTGGTTTCTACTGGAATAATAATTTCTTGAGGTGGATTAGATGGATTATTTTCAATCCCTCCTGGAAGTTGATTATAGGGATCAAAGTTGTTATATTGTTGGGTTGGATAGGGTTTGAATTCATCAACTCTTGTCGTATTTTCTGGTATTTGGGGGATTATTGGCATTTCTGGTGTGGGTAGACTGGGAGGTGTAGGTGTTTCTAATTTTCTCTCAGCAGGATAGGGAAATAAGGCTAAAAATTTCTCTTGTCTTTCTAGTTTAGATTCTGGTGCATAATTCCATAAACTATCATAAAAGAAGAAAGAAACCCCTAAACCATTTTGTTTCGCGGCTAAGACTTTCTCTTGAATAAAATCCATTTCAATTTGTCGATTTCTTAACCCCGTTAAAATACCCACACCTGTCGGAATTTTTTGTCGAGTTTCCTTAATTTCTGGCTTTTCTATTTGTCTAATAAACGTCTCTAAGTCTGGTCGATAAACTTGAACAATTATTTCATCAACAATATCTTGTTTGACCCAAGTAAACCAATCTTGTAAATGACCTTGATAAGCCGTATCATAAGGGTTAGGAGAAACCGAAAAAATAGCGTTACTTTTCTTCGCTTTTATTGCTTCATTCAGTTGAGAAACATAGGCGGTTAATTTATCAGCACGCCATTTTAACCAAGCAGGATCTTCGTGATTAGCAGGGGGATCTTTTTCCGTTTCTTGCTTATATAAATTAACTGTAAATTGATCGTAACCTAACTCACTGGGTAAGCTTAAATGATCGTCAAATTGAATACCATCGACATCGTATAAATCCATGACTTCTAACACTAAAGACGTAATAAATTTCTGTACATCGGGACGAAAGGGGTTCAACCAGACGACTTCCCCGGCTGCGCTGATGGTGGTTTGGGTTCCATCTCGTTTCTGAGTTAACCATTGAGGGTGTTTTTTGGCTAATTCTGAACTGGGTGGTGCCATAAACCCAAATTCAAACCAGGGTAGCACTAATAAGTCTCTAGCGTGTGCTTTCTCGATTAAATCTGTTAAGGGATCTTGTCCTTGAAAACCCCTATGAACAAACGGTTGTATTCCCTCTCTTTCTGCGATCGCACTGGGATATAAAGTATAACCGGAATTCCAGACCACCGGATAGACTGTATTGAAATTAAGACGGGATAATTGGGCGATCGCTTCTTCTAGTTTGGGTTGGTCCAGCAGGGTTTCGGTATCGTTGGTAGTTAACCAAACCCCACGAATTTCCGTTTTAGAAGGAGAAAAAGCAAATAAAGGATGACTGAGGAATAAAACACTGAAAAAAGTAGCTAAAAATAATTGCAAAAAGCGAGATTTAAAAATAGACTGCCAACTTTGGCTAAAAATAGACCATCTCATAGTACAAATAATTAAGTGTGAGTCGAATTCTTTTATAGTTTAACGATCATAATAAAATCTGGAGGGTAGCCAAAATAGATATAAATTAGACCATATATAACCCATTTTGTTAGGTTTTTGCTAACTAATGCGATAAGCTTTTGGAGTCATACCTGTTACTTTTCGGAACTGTTTGCTTAAATGACTATGGCTGTTATATCCACAATCTAAAGCGATATCAAGAATAGATTGATTAGTTTTTTTTAATAATTGTTTAGCTCGTTCTATTCGTTGTTCGATCAAGTATTGATAAGGAGATAAACCAACAGACTGCTTAAATGAACGACTAAAATGAAATTGGCTAACACCAAGCAATTTAGCTAAGTTTTCTAGTTTAAGGTTTTGGTCAAGATGAGCATCAATATAATCAAAGATTTGGCTTAGTTGATGGGGCGATAATCCTCCTCGATAAATAGGTAAAACTGGTGTAGTTGTGCCATGATTCCGCACAAGATTAATAGCTAAAATGTTAGCCAAAGAGTCCAGATAAAGTTGATTGTGGGAAACTTCTCGTTGGCCCTCTTCAAAAAGCATTTTGGTGATCCCCTGAATATGGGAATCATGGACTTGAAATTGAGGCATAAGTTGAAACAAGTGACTATCACCATCAATGGTTTCTTCAGCAATCTGATGTAAAAACTCGGTCTTAATCTGAATCTGTAAACAATTTTCTTGACCTTTCCATCGAACAAACAAAGGGACATTGGCAGGGGTAATCAATATCTCCCCAGGACGATATAAGCCATTGTAGGTAACACCATCCTGAATTTGCAAATACTCCAGGGGACGGGACGCGAGGGAGATAAAGATAGTATGTTTATCTTCACAAAGATAGTTGCCTTCTCCAGATGGGTTTTGCAGTTGTTCAACCCGGATGTTTTCCACTGTTGCCTCTTGAATCTTTTGGCTAAATTATAGGCAAAAAATTGCAAATTGAGAGCAAGATTGTTCAAGTCAAGCAAAAATTAGATAGTTTCCTAATGAGAAAATCTCTAAGCTGAGAGCATTGTTATAAAGGACAGATTAATCATGAAACTCGTAGTATTTGGCGCAACTGGTAAGGTGGGTCAACAAGTGGTAAAACAGGCTCTTGAACAAGGCCACGATGTGACAGCTTTTGCACGGAACCCCCTCAAACTCAAGATTAAGCACCCCAAACTGCAGCTATTTCAGGGAGATGTAATGGACAGCGCGAGGGTAGAACAGGCACTACAAGGACAAGATGTAGTGGTGTGTACCTTGGGTTCCGGGCAGAAGTTAACAGGAACGGTTCGCTCACAAGGCACTCAAAACATTATTGAAGCCATGAAAAGATGTAGGATGAGACGATTGATTTGTCAAACCACTTTAGGAGTGGGTGAGAGTTGGGGTAGCCTTAACTTTTACTGGAAATACGTTATGTTTGGCTTGATTTTGCGTAATGTGTTTATAGACCATCAACGACAAGAAGAAAGTGTACAGAATAGTGGTTTAGATTGGACAATTATTCGACCCGGAGCTTTTATTGAAGGTGGCCTTACAGGCCAGTACCGTCATGGTTTTCCAGGAACAGATAATACATCAAAACTGAAAATTACGCCGGCTGACGTGGCTGAGTTTATCTTGAAGCAATTGGTGGATGATTTCTATCTCTATCAAGCACCCAGTTTATCTTACTAAATTAGTCAAAGGAGTGTTTCATGTCAACAGAAGTAATTTTGCCAATCTCGTTAAGTATAGCTACACTTTTTTGTTCTTTGATTGCTGGATTTTTGTTTGCTTTTCTCCTAGTGGTCATGCCAGCAATACAACGTTTAAATGACCGAGAGTTTATTCGGGTTTTTCAGATGATAGATGGCATTATTCAGAACAATCAACCAATTTTTGTCATGGTTTGGGTTGGTTCAGTGATCTTCTTAATCACTTCTACAATGCTTGGCATTGGGCAATTCAATGAAGTTTTCCCCCTGCTTATTACTAGTACAATTATTTACATTTTTGGTGTTCAATTACCCACTTTCATCATTAATGTTCCACTCAATAACAAACTACAAACTTGGGATGTGATGGCTCTCAATGAAACGACATTAAAAGCAGCACGTTTAGATTTTGAACCCCGTTGGAATCGATGGAACGCAATCAGGACATTTTTTGCTTGTTTGACATCTACTCTGTTAATAATTCTACTATTAGAAATTTGAGACAGAAAACCTCTATTCGATTGTATCTTTGACGGAACTCGATATGACACTCCCATGACTAGAAACCCGTGGGAGTGTGAAAGAGAAAAACAACCATTGATTGTGTCTAGGTTATTAGGTAAGTTATGATAAGACGACAACCCTAATTGTTAATTGTCAATTCTATGTCTAAAGACAATCTATCCCCTGCTATCTCTCAAGAACCCAGATATGAACCGGCTGCAGTTATTCCCGTTAAACGGGATTCTTCTATTATCAATTGGCTAGAAGCAACCAATCGCTTAATTTATCGTGAACAAGAAGAAGTCAAAACCCCTCTAGAAGAAGATGCGGAAATCTCTGACTTAATTGATGTTGATGACAACTACGATGATGACGACGATGATATCAGTTTAGACGATGATGATTAAGTTTCACTAACTTGAGTTTGGTGTGAGGGGAACAATTATCCCTATTCCCCTTTCATCCCATTTAATTAGTGTTGAGCTTGTAATGGTATTGTAACTGCTGTGGTGGACGCAAAATTTTCTCCTCAAATCTCTTTAACAAAACCGTCGGGAAATACCTTGTTAGTGTTACTAACGGGGTTGTTACTGTTTCTGTCCCTTGGTTTTGCTGAATTCTTCGGTCAGATCGTCAGTTTTAGTCAGATATTATTGTTACCTTTGGTAATTTCTGCTGCTGTCACTGGGTTAATTGGTTATGGCGTTGTGCCATTTTTACGACGGTTAAAAGCCGGACAAGTTATCCAAGAAGATGGGCCACAAAGCCACCTCAGCAAAGCAGGAACCCCCACGATGGGAGGCATTTTCGTTATCCCTGTGGCGGTGATGATTGCTTTAATCGGGTCACAATTCGCCCCAAATGCGATCGCTGTTTCCCTCGTCACCTTAGCTTACATGATCATTGGCTGGGTGGATGACTGGCAAATTTTACGGCAACAATCCAATAAGGGACTCACTCCCCGCATGAAACTCATTTTACAAGTTGCCATCGCCGTTGCTTTCTGTCTGTGGATGGCTTGGACTCAACCCTCCAACGTTACTAATGTGGTGTTACCAGGCAGTCTAATTCTACCCTTGGGGGTCTTA
Source organism: Crocosphaera sp. (assembly GCA_030065205.1). Classification (GTDB taxonomy): domain Bacteria; phylum Cyanobacteriota; class Cyanobacteriia; order Cyanobacteriales; family Microcystaceae; genus Crocosphaera. The sequence continues at coordinate 33,622 of JASJDN010000023.1, read as the reverse complement.
TTTTGGGGATTAGCCGGATTTGTTTTGGTTGCCGAAAGTAATGCCACCAACCTCACCGATGGGGTGGATGGGTTGGCCGGAGGAACAGCAGCTTTAGCGTTTCTGGGATTAGGTATTTTAGTCGCCACCAGCACCCCAGAATTAGGCATTTTTTGTGCTTGTCTGAGTGGAGGTTGTTTAGGGTTTGTTCTTCATAACCGTAACCCGGCCAAGGTATTTATGGGGGATACAGGTTCTTTGGCCTTGGGCGGTTCCCTAGCCGCAGTGGGCATTCTCAGTGGTAATCTCTGGGCATTATTTGTGGTGAGTGGTATTTTCTTTGTGGAATCTTTATCCGTTATTGCTCAAGTCAGTTACTATAAAGCCACCAAAGGCCCCGACGGTGTTGGCAAAAGATTACTAAAAATGGCACCCTTGCACCATCATTTAGAATTAAGCGGTTGGTCTGAAACCCAAATCGTCGGCATTTTTTACTTGGTGAATGCAGCCTTAGCTATCTTAGCTGTTCTTTCATCGTTGTAACTTTCCCTCCTGCCTCCTGCCCCCTGCCACCTGCCTCTCCCGAAGGGCTGTTGAAAAGGGGCTAGGAAACTTGCATTTTGTTCCTAACCCCTCCACAGGAAATAACTAAACAAAAGTAAACTGGTTAGAATTCAAATCTAAGTTATTACTATCTTTAACAACCGCCACTAATTCATCAGTCATGCCGGCAACCTTCAAGAAGATACCTTGATCATTGCTGCCAGAAGGAGAGACACCAATGGAGTAATGATTAGCAGTTCCATGTAATTGAATGACATCTTGGGAAGCATTAAACCCAGAGATTTCTAGATAATCTTGTTGTCCATAGGAGTCATATAACACTCTTTGGGTATTTCCTACCACAAAAGTGTCACTATTAGCTGTTCCCACTTGCTGTTTCATTAATCCTAGTAACGCATCAGCATTAGCTAACCCGGTTAGGGTTCCTGTTCTTTCAATGGCGAAGAAATTGACATCTTCAGTGGTGTGATTGATTTCATCATCGGCACTGGTGTCTTCCTCAATCATGATTTCTACCCGTCCATTGGTGAGATTTTGATACCTTAATCCGGAAGCATCTGAACCATCGTAACCAGCAATATTGCCTAAGAAGTTAGGCGCGTTGTTAAAGGCGTTACCAAAGTCAAGGGTATGCCAGTCATGAGTCACTTGATCCCCTGTATGACCTGCAATAAAAGTATTTCCGTCCCAATTTCCTTGTCCTGGAGAAATGGCTAACCACGCAATGGTTTCTGCACCATGATCCGTGTTAAGATAAGCTTCTTCTTCTTCTAAAGCGACTTGAAATCCATTTTCGGTGGTCTTTCTTTGACGAGTTCTCACAAAGTTAGCATCGTTATCCGTTTGCACTTGGGTTAAAACAATTGGCGTGCCGGTAAAATCGTGATTAAAGGTGATATTTTGCCAATTGGAGCGGGTTGTCCCATCGGTGGTGACAGTACCCACTTCGATCACCGTACCATCAGACAGTTCCCAAACCCCTTGTTCGAGGACTAAGAAACTAAAGGTTTCTTGTGTATGGGCCCCACTGTGAGTATTTTGATTGATTAAAGTGGGTTCTTGTACTTGCACGGAGAAGCGATCGCTTTGAATATCAGTGATTCTAGCGATGGAGGGATCAGACCCGTTATAAGATAAGGGTTGAGCAAAGATAACCGGGTTAACAAAATCATAATCAAAAACAATGGTTTGACTCTGATGGGTTAACGTGTTAACTTGACCCATTTGAGCGATAATCTGATTGTTAGTTACGGGATCTGGATCAGTGTTGGGATCAGGATTAGGATTGGGATCGGGGGTTGATACTATATCACTATCGCTGTAGAGAATTTGGATTTGGTTATTGGGATCAGCGTAATAATTAACGATCTCAACAGAACCATTACTACCTAAATTAATAATTAAGTTTTGGCCACTTTGACTTTCACTGACTTGATCAGAAGCGTAATCTAATTTGAGGATGTCTTGAGACGTTCCATACAAGATTTTATCGTTACCTGTGAAGCGATCAAGACTGTAACCTCTAATCTCATTGGCAACATCATTAAGATAAATCTTGTCATTACTCTTAGAGTTAATAACGTTTTCGACTTCAAACCCATAAGCGATCGCCGTAGAATAAGAGCTTATATTACTAAAGGTCTTACTGAGCAGTCCTCCTTCTCTTAAATCAAGCTCAAAGCCACTACTTTGAGCATTTAAACCCGAAAAATCTAAGGTATCGACACCACCAGAGTCCCAAAGCAGTTGTTTCGTTCGATTCGTCGTTTGTACCAGGGAAACGCCATTAACTCTAACTTGATCGATATAATTGCCAAACACATAAGTGGTGTTACCATCATTATGATCTTTCGCCCCGTATAACTGTTGCAAAGCAGCAATATCGAAAGGCATAAAAGTGGCTGGGGATGATCCATTTTTATTGTAGGTCATCACTGACCCATCTAGATTATCTAAGGAATCGGGTAATGCAGTGCGGCCGTTGCTGCTATCAAAGGTATGTTTTAATCCTAGTGCATGGCCGAGTTCATGGATTAAAGTGGTATTACCGTGCTTTCCAGGAATATGTCTAAACCCATTGAGATCCCCGAAGCGATCGTAACTGGTTTTTAAATGAATATCCCCAGCAACTTTTGAATAGGGACTGCTGGGATAATAAGCATACGCATACCCTGGGTTGTCAGAATTTTGAATACGGATGCCACCATAAGTCTTGGAATTGGTTTCCTGAACTTCTACAAAGTCAACATTAATAACATTTTCTAACCAAGCAAAAATGTCTCGATAATTATTTTTAACCTCTTGACTAACTTCCTTTACCCCAGTTTCAGATCCATAATAAGAATTACCTTTAAAGAAACTATAGGTAATCACTCCGTCGTCACCCACTGTCCATTTATAACCGGATAAAAGAGCGTCAATATGTTCAGAACTTGCGCCAGAAGTAGATGAATTGGAGGTATCTCCACTGGTGCTACCGTTAGCGATGTTATTGTTTTGCGGTGAGCCATTTACACAACAGGAAGGACAGGCACATCTAATATCATTAACTGAAGGGGTATGTTGATTATCCTGATTAATATTTCTGTTTCTTGGTTTGAGGATTTGTTGTCTTAGGTCTTGATTAAATAAGTCATTCATAGTTTTTTATTATTATTCAGTAATTATGAGGGATGAAAATCTGTCAATGAGTCAGTTGCAAAATCTGTTGTGATTTTTGTCACGTTATTTTTGTTACTGCTCAATTGTATGATTGGTCACCCTAAAAATAGAATCGAAAAAGCACTGGTTTTTTTGTGTTTTTTGGCTTAATTTTTAATAATTACTGATACAAAAAATAGTTAATCAATAATACTTAGTTTGCCTCAATACATCAGTAAATATAAGAAGAATCTTAGCTTTTTTAAAAAAGCTAGGACTATCATTGGAGTTTTTTGATAAAATTAGAGTAGTTTTACATAAGTAAAATTTTGGATTGCTAGTTATTAGCTAATGTCTAAAAGTTTATAGGATTTTTAAACAATAAAATCGAAGAAACAAAAGACTAACTAACCTAAAAATCTCTAAAAATATGAGTAAAATCACGAAAATCACAACACCAATTCCGAGATATTACCTTTAGTGAGTTGAGTAATAATATCTAAAGAACAGTGTTGGGACCCTTGATCGCAACGCAACCATGCTAAATATTCCGTATTTCCCGCAGGGCCGGTAATAGGAGAAACGGTTAATCCACAACACAACCAACCCAGATGATAAGCAGTTTCGAGAACGTGATAGATAGCTTGACTGTGATCTTGAGGATCACGAACCACCCCTTTTTTGCCAACCCGCGATCGCCCAACTTCAAATTGAGGTTTGATTAATAAAATGACTTCTTTCGGTTCTAGTAACAGATTCCATAAGGGTTCTAAAACTTTGGTTAAGGAGATAAAGGAAACATCCATGACCCCTAAATCGGCTCGAGGATTATCTTGGTATAATTCTTCTGGGGTAAGATAGCGAAAATTTGTCCTTTCTTTTAAGATCACGCGCGGATCTTGACGCAGGGTCCAAGCAACTTGGCCATAACCCACATCCACCCCGTAAACTTGTTTTGCTCCAGTTTGTAATAAACAGTCGGTGAACCCCCCTGTAGAAATGCCCCCATCGAGGCATATTCGGTCTTTGACAGCAATATTGAAGTGTTTTATCGCTTTTTCAACCTTTAGTCCACCACGGGAGACGTAAGGGGGTTTGGCTTTGAGTTCAATGTCTGCGGTCGTCTTGACTTCTGTTCCCGGTTTATCGATGATTCTTTGATTAACCTTAACTTCTCCAGCCCGAATACAGCGTTGTGCTTGTTGACGGGAGGAACAGAGGTTACGTTCCACTAACAGGAGATCCAGGCGTAGTTTAGACAAGGAACAGACACAAAATAGGGCAATCTAATTTTGAACCTCCCGTCGCTGAAAGCGAGGGATTCCCATATAGGCTCTTGACTAGACTACCTAAATAGTCCCCGTCAGACCGCCATTACTGGGCTGTTTATTTAGCGTTCACGGGCGCACCGACCGCAAACGGATCTAAAATCTATTTAATTTTTTGGCTGTGCGTCACCGCTAAACCTAATTCACCAGTCGCGTCACCTTTACAATTTCTGAGTGCCTAATTCTGAGGTTTCCTCAGAATGTAAGAGGCACGAAGGGCGATATTTGTCCCGACGATCTGAGGTAAGGGAAGCCAATCCCCTGAATATTTATTGCACTTTACTGCTATTCACGATTATAGCACAATCCGACAGATTCTGCCCCGAAATTCATCCCGTCAGCATAGCCTATGGTCTTCTTTCGGGAAGGAGATAAATTTACTCAATCTGAAAGACAACTGAGAACCTTAACTAACCTGTTGCAAATATTGTCCTAAATCTTCGATGAGACGGGTTAATTCTGCTTCTGTGGTTAATCTTATTTTGTCATCTCGAACGGTTAATAAGACTTTGGCGGCAAAAGGGCTAGGATAGATGTTAGGATTACAAAAAACCTCTAGAAATACCTCTCCTGTATAATGATATTCCATTGGTTTTTCGGGTTGTGGTCGTCCTCCACTTCCTGCGTTAGCGGCCACTGTTTTTAACCGTTGCATTAATTGATCAATGTCTGACTTGAGGGAGGTTGCAGCTTCAGCAGAAAAATTAAACCTAACCGATCCTTGTACTAAATTAAGGGTAAGTTGAGTCATTAGCCAACACTATAATGAAACTAAGATCCTTATTATCTCAATTAATGGTTAACCTTGTCCCATTTATCTAAATATTGTGACAAAAGATAATCGTCATCAAGTCCGTCGAGTGTTGTTAATAACCCTATTACTTAATTTGTTGGTGATGGGGTTAAAAGCCGTTGTGGGTATTATAACAGGGTCTTTGAGTTTACAAGCAGACGCGCTTCATAGTGTAACCGATAGTGCCAATAATGTGTTAGGGTTAGTGGCCAGTCATTTTTCCTCACCTATTCCCGATCGCCGTCATCCTTACGGACACCAAAAATATGAAGGGGTAGCAGCGTTAGGTATTGCTGCTTTTTTAGGAATTGCTTGTTTTGAAATTCTACAAGGGGCCATTGAAAAAATTTGGCATGGTGGTGATCCTGTTACTATTTCAGGGGAACAATTATGGATTTTATTACTTGTTTTAGGCATTAATATTTTTGTGGCATTTTATGAGCGAAAAATAGGAAAAGAGGTGGATAGTCCTATTTTAATTGCCGATGCTTATCATACCATGAGTGATATTTGGGTAACGATTATGGTGTTATTGGGATTAATTGGGATTTGGCAAGGTGAAAAATTCAACTTACCTCAATTACAATGGTTAGACGTTATTTTTGCTTTTCCTGTGGCCATTTTAGTCTTTTATAGTGGTTGGGAAGTCGTCCGAGCAAATTTACCTTGGTTAGTGGATGAAATGGCCATTGCACCTGAAAAGATTTATGAAATAGTTATGGATGTTCCGGGTGTGATTAACTGTCATGATATTGCGTCACGGGGGATAGTTGGACGACAAGTTTTTCTAGAAATGCACTTAATTGTTGAAGCAAAAGATGTGGCAACGTCTCATAAAATTACGGAGGAAATAGAACTGATTTTAAAAGAGAAATTTTCTCCAATTCGGGTTGTTATTCATGTTGAACCGAATAATTATAAATCATCCAATATTAGTTTTAGTTCAAACCATGAGAATAATAAGAAAAGTTAGATATAATGATAAGAAAAAAGAAAATAGTTTAATCAGTTTCTAGAGCAAATCAATTTATCTTTTTTCAATCAATTTGTGTCATTTAATTTAGAATTTCTTTCAATACGTTCTTGAATCGCTTTTTTCATAATGTTAATATTTTCTTCAATAGGAATTCCATCTTTAACAAGGGGTGGATAGGGTTTATTTTTACCATCAGACTGACGACGACTAAATAGCTGGCGAATTGCTTCCATATCATCTCTATGGGTTAAAACATAAGTTTTAAGTTCTTGTTTGCTCATTTTACTAAAATCAGGTTTCATAAGAAATACCAATCTCCATCTGAGGGAACAATAATTTCGATTTCTTCTGTTGCTAAGATATAGACTTCCCCAGTTTCAGGATCAAAACGAAACAGTTGTATATCTCGATAACAGTTAGAAAGCCATTGACAGACAATTAAACAGGCAATTGCTTGATCGCTTGTAGGATAAATAGCTATTCACCTCAATTGTAATCTATATATTGTATTCTTATGATATAAGAACTCTAGTTATTTTATAGTTAAACAAGAATCTGAGTATATTTATCGTCAGGATAATCTTCAATTCCTCAGCTTATGTTATTTTTCTGCGGATAAAGATAAAGGTTGAATTTTATCAATTTCATCTTGCTCTTTTTTAAGAACAGAGTAAAGATCGTTAGCACGTTGTAAGTTAAGCCAAAAATCAGGAGATGTACCAAAGTATTTCCCTAATCTTAAGGCGGTACTGCTAGTAATACCTCTCTTATTATTAATAAGTTCATTAACTCTTTGATAACTAACGCCAATATCATTGGCAAGTTGTTGTTGAGTTAAACCCATTGGGTCTAAAAATTCTTCTCTCAACATTTCACCAGGAGTTGTGGGGGGACGATTTGTAGGAATATTAACCATAATTAAAGTAGTTAGTGATAATCAATAATTTCAACGTCTCTAACACCCTCTTGTGACCAAATAAAACAAATTCTATATTGATCGTTTATGCGGATACTATACTTTCCTTGACGATCGCCTTTTAAAGCTTCTAATTGATTTCTAGGAGGAGAACGTAAGTCATTTAAGCTAACAGCATAATCTAACTGGTCTAGCTTTCGTCTAGCAATTCTCCATAAGTTTTGAGGACAAGTTTTTCGTGCTTGCTTGGTGTCATTTCCATTAAAAATGTCTTTGGTTCCTTGATTTTTATAATCTATTATCATTGTAACACGGTAATCGTGATATTTTGATAATAGCCTAACCCGACAATCTCTACTAACCGTTAACCTGTAGAGACGTTTCATGAAACGTCTCTACAGTGGTTTCAAAAACAGTTATTAAGCTTATTTCTTATTCTTCTTCGCTAACTTGCGCTTAAATGCACCACCAAAAGCGATCGCCGTTCCTGCACCTAAAATAGTTAAGGGTTCAGGAACAACAGCACTATCATTGATTGTCCAACTACCAAAAACAGTCCCACCAAAAGCACCAGGAAAATTCCCTGTAACTGTGTAAGTTTCTCCTGCTGCTAATAGTAGGGGTTGACCAATAAAATCATTAGATGTTTGTCCATTCCCCAAGGAAGACACACCCGGACCAGTGATATCAAAGCTAATAGATCCGGCATTTAAGACTGAAATGTAGGAGAGAAGTTCTACATCTTGGTCAAAACTAACATCAAACGATAAGGTCGTCCCACTTCCTATTGTTAATCCTCCCGAACCAAAGTTAAAATTGTTTGTACTTGAGTTAGAAAAGGTTGCAGTAGCTGTTCCTGCGGTTTCTTGGAAAGTGGTAACAGTACCACTGTTATCAGTAAAGTCAAGAACAACTGTAGCAGCATTAGCAGCAGAGGATAGGGTTAAAACGGCAAGGGTTGCACCAGCTATTGATAAGGTATGCTTTACCCCCCCCCGAAAATTGATAAGTTTTGCTAAACTATTAGACATGGTATGATTTCAAAAAAAGTTACCCTTTTATCTTAGTGAGGGGATGTTAGTTTTCATGTTAGCCTTCATGTATAACTTTGGAGGAATAAGAAAATTTATACCATTTTCATCAACTTGGACTACAGATGTGGATATTGTAGGGGTCAACGGCCGTTGACCCCTACGAAAAATTAATTTAACAGGTTAATCAGGAACAATAATTTCTTCTTGTTGATCCACTTCTCGAATAATCGTAGAAGGGTTAATCTTTTGAGGTTCAAAAATAGAAGTTAACGCCTTATCAAGCGTTTCTGACATAACAATTTGATTTTCGTAAATAACGATCACTCTTGCTAAAGTCGGTAAGCTATTTTGTTCTGCTTCTAAATATAACGGTTCAACATAGAGTAACGATTGTTCTGCAAAGAAAGGAATCACCAAAAGATTTCCTTGAATGACTCGTGATCCTTGACGGTTCCAAAGGGAAATTTGTTGCGAAATAACTGGATCTTGATTAATTAATGCTTCAATTTGTTCGGGTCCATAAATCACCCGTTGTTTTGGTAATTCAAACAATAACATTTTACCATAATTATCCCCATCAGAACGAGCAAATAAACCAGCAATTAAATTATTACGACTGGTGGGTGTATATACACTAAATAACATAAATTCTTGCGCGTCACTGGTCAGACTCATTAATAAGTAATAGGGTTCGATTGGTTGTTGATTTTCGCCGTAAATTTCTTGAGGAATACGCCATTGATCTTCTCTGTTATAAAATACTTGAGGATCTTGCATATGATAGGTTAATAAACGTTCTGATTGTGTATTATATAAATCTTTGGGATAACGAATATGAACCTTAAGAGAAATCGGCATTTCTGAGAAAGGTTTGAAGAGAGTGGGAAATATTTTTTTCCAAGTTTGAATTAAAGGATCATTGGGATCAACAATATAAAAATTGACATCCCCATTGTAAGCGTCAATAACAATTTTGACAGAATTACGAATATAATTAAAAGGGCGATCGCCTGGTTCAGAATAAGGGTAGCGATCGCTGGTTGTATACGCATCAATGATCCAATATAAAGTGGTTTCTTCTGCTTTATTATTATCATTTTTTACCTTAGCCGTTACTAAATAAGGATCACGATCAAACCTCAAAAAAGGGGCAATTATTCTCATTCTACGATTAATATTACGACGAAAAATCAAACGAGTTTTTGGGGTAAAATTACGAGTGAAAATCATTTGCCAATCTTTTAAATAGTCAGCAAATAGTAAACGTTTTCCCCAATTTTCTATTTTAATTCCTCCCCTACCATCGTAAACATTATAAACATTATCTTGACCACTGGGATAATCTAATTCTTGAACTTCCGTATTGGTCATAATATAAGTATTGGTTGACTCTCCAAAATAAATTCTAGGATTATCAATGGGAATACTATCTCGAATTAAAGAACCGGAAGTTTGTAAATCTCCTGAATTATTTTCGGTACCAATATTCTGCACAAAATAGAAGGGTAAACCCCCTTGATCAACCCGGTTAACAGGAGATAAAGTAAAGCCATAACCATGAGTATAAACTAAATGTTCATTGACCCAAGTTTGGGCTTGTTCAGTCACTTCATTATAATCTAACTCTCTAGCCGCAATTAATACCTGCTGCTTAGCAATTTTCGAGGAACTACTTTCATTTTGAACAGGTATTGTATAACGGTCAATATCAGCATCATTAAACTTATAATAGAGACGTAACTGTTGTAATTGACGGTTAGTTTGTAACAGTGGACGAGAGTCCCACAGTCGAATATTATTAATAGTCAGACGATTTTCGTTTAAAGCATTCGCTGTTAAATTTCCTGCTGCATTCAAGGTTTCAACTTGAATTTTATCTAACCCAAAAGCATGACGTGTTAATTTAATATTACGTTCAATATAAGGTATTTCTCTGGCTAATTCATTAGGTTCTACAATCAAACTTTGAACACCTTGTTGACCAACCAATGATATAATTATGATACTAAAATAGAGAAAAAAGGGGAAAGGAGAAAATGGAAGATTATAAACATTAGAACGTTTTAATGAACGAATTTGATTATAGCGTCCCCATCCAGTTATTCCCTTAATTAATAACCATAATGAAATGATTGTTGCCACCATTGTCGCTATGGTATATACAGGGAGTAAAAAATAAATATCTGTGTAACTTGCCCCAAAAACAACCCCTTTAGTAGAGTATAGTAATTGATATCTTGCTAACCAATGGTAGAGTCCCACAAGCAACATTAAAAGACTAGCCAAAATATATAAATGACGAAGTTGATAGCGAGAAAACCCAGGAAATTTACCTTGAGACAAACTATTTGCTGATAAGAAATAGGTCAGAATGACGATAATAAATCCTAATAAAAATAATCCGCCTAACCAAAAATTTACTAATTTCCAAAAAGGAAGACTAAAAATATAAAAGCTCATATCTCGACCAAATTGGGGATCAACTTCTCCAAAGTTGGTAGGATTTATATATTGTAAAATTCTTGTCCAGTTTCCTGATAAAACTAAACCAAAGATTATACTAAAAGCTAACGAGATTAGTCTCAAGAATACTTGACCTTTAAGCAAAATTCCAATAACAATGAAACCAATAATTCCAGCTTTCCATAACTGATTTTTCAACTGAGATACAATTTCAGCTACAGAGTTGAAAAAGAAGGGAGTTGGCAAGGGAGGCGTGATATTTGGTAATGTAAAATCTGGTGTCCAAACATGGTAAGCCACTTCACTGTAATAAAGTAGCATGAATCCCATTAATCCCCCCAAACCAACAATGATCATAATTAACCAAAACAAACCAAAAGAACGAGACTCAGGTATTAGTTGAGGAATTCGTTTTTTTCGTTGTTTACGTCGCTTTTCATTCCTAGGAGGAACTTGGGGAATAAAATGCCATTGATGGCGTTTTGCTTGACGTAAATTTCCCCATAAAAACCACCAAGACAAACCACTAATAAAACCCCATAACCCTACCTGCCATAATAATTGTTTGAAAAAGATGTTGACATAACCCACCTCTTGAAACCAAAGTCCCTCAGCAATAACATGGGACACCAATTCAAACAGTAACCCAATCGCTAATAAAAATGTGAGAAATTTGGTTAAAAAATGGTCTAATAACTTGGACATAGTTAAGGTGATGGGGGAATCTATTTATTGTCTGGATAATTCCAATTCTCGAACTTCTTCAGGTTGACGTTTGCCTTCTACAATCATTTTGACACCTCTTGTGGGGGACAAAGTTAACCCTCGTCTTTGCTGTTTTTCTGGTTGATTGTCAGCCAATTTTAAGCAATACTCAGACATAATAGTAGCGACCACTAATTTCATTTCAAATTGTGCTAATGCTTCCCCCACACAACGACGGGAACCTCCACCAAAGGGAATAAATTCATAAGGGGTATATTGACGATCGAGAAATCTCTGGGGGTTAAATTGTTGCGGGTTCGGATATAAATCTTCCCGTAGATGGGTCAAATACATACATCCTTGAACCATATCCCCAGGTTCAAAGGTGTAACCAAGGACCTCGACCTTTTCTTGGGCTACTCTTGTAAAGGTTAACATGGCAGAAGGTGACAGTCTGAGGGTTTCGTTACACACTGCGGTTAAATAGGGAAGACGGAAAATCTCCATTCCCTCTGTATCGGGGGAAAGGGTGTTTAACTCTTCCATGAGCTTTTCTTTGACTTCAGGGTTATGATGGAGCCAGTATAAGGCCCAAGCCATTGCTGAAGCGGTGGTTTCGTGGCCCGCAACTAAGAGTGTCATTAATTCATCTCTTAATTCTTGATCGTTCATACTTTTCCCTTGTTCATCTGTTGCAGCCATGAGAAGGGATAAAATATCTGTGCGATCCGGATCGGGGTTACCCTTGCGATCGCTAATTTCTGCATAGATCAACTGATCGATCGCTTCCCGTTGACGGAGAAAACGACCCCAAGGACTCCAGTTTCCCCAGTCTTTCTGCATAAAAGGAAAGAATAAAAAGGCGGAAGTGATAGGAGAATTAAAAAGATCAAGCATTTTTTTCAATCTCTGTTCCAATGCTTCGTAACGTTCCCCTTGACTAACCCCGAATACCGCTTCCATAATCACTTTTAAGGAGATATCCTGCATGATCTCCCTGGCAAAAAAGGGTTGATTTTGCGGTATTTTCTCCATCACTTGTTGGGTAATCCGACAAGTTAAGTCACCATAGACTTTAAGACGTTCCCCATGAAAGGATGGCATCACTAACTGACGACGTTGACGATGGCGATCGCCGTCTAACATAATCACAGAATAATCCCCAATTAATGGCCGCAATATGGCATTTAAGCGACTGGGAGCGGTAAATTGCTGGCGATCGTGGGTTAGGATATACTGGGTAATTTCAGGATTACTGGTAAAAATAATATCATCCCCCAAACCAATCACGTTAGCTTTAAATATGTCTGGATAACGGGAATGATTGGTTTGTAGATAACCAGTGGGGTTGAAAATCCATTGTAATTGTTGTACGAATTTAGGGGTTTTACAAGCAGGAATTGTTTTCATTATTATAATTGCGATAATCTCTTAAATATGATAATTCATCCATCAAAAAGGTTTGGTAAAAGTGGAAATTTCTACCAAACCTATTCGTCTTAATGATTGTGCTTTACGCTATGGTTAAAGCCTCTTGGATGGTTTTGTTGTAAATAATCCGTCCAGGAGTAGTCTTAATGAACATAGAAACCGCTTCACCGTCAATTTCTCTGACGCGACGTTCTCGATAATGTTTAATTACACTGCCATCGTCTAGGGTTTCTGTTTTGAGAACCTCCTTATCCGGTTTATCTGTCACAACATCCTCGTTGGGGTTTTCAGAACGTAACCACACATAAGCGTGTAAGTCCACCAAACCCTGTTCATAAGCTTTAACCGCGTCGTCGATATTACCAAAATAACGACCACTCCCTTTTTGGGCTTTGAGGTTTTCTGCGGTTAAATAATAACAACCTAGTACCATGTCTTGAGAGGGTGCAACAATGGGCCGACCGGTCGCAGGAGATAAGATATTATGACAGGCTAACATCAAGAGTCTGGCTTCTGCTTGGGACTCCAAGGAGAGAGGAACGTGAACCGCCATTTGGTCTCCGTCGAAGTCAGCGTTAAACGCCGGACAAACCAAGGGATGTAACTGAATCGCTCGACCTTCCACTAAAATAGGTTCAAAGGCTTGAATCCCTAAACGGTGCAGGGTTGGGGCGCGGTTTAGTAAGACAGGGTGTCCAGTAATCACTTCTTCTAACACATTCCAAACGCTAGGGTCGCCTTTAATAATCAGCTTTTTGGCCGCTTTGATATTATTAACTAACCCTAAGCGAATGAGACGATGGATGACAAAGGGTTGGAATAACTCAATGGCCATTTCACGGGGTAAACCACACTGATAAATCTTCAGTTTTGGCCCGACAACAATGACAGAACGACCGGAATAGTCCACCCGTTTTCCTAACAGGTTTTGACGAAAACGCCCTTGTTTCCCTTCAATAATATCGGATAAGGATTTTAAGGGACGATTATTTGCCCCTACAACGGTCCGGCCCCGTCTTCCGTTATCGATTAAAGCATCCACTGCTTCTTGTAACATCCGTTTTTCGTTACGGACAATGATTTCCGGCGCAAGAATCTCCTGTAAACGGGCTAAACGGTTATTACGGTTAATTACCCGTCGATAGAGGTCATTAAGGTCTGAGGTGGCAAAACGACCGCCATCTAACTGTACCATAGGGCGTAAATCTGGAGGAATGACGGGGATAACGTCTAATACCATCCATTCGGGTAAGGAACCAGTCGCGATGAAGTTATCAATCACCCGCAGACGTTTAATGAGTTTTGCCCGCTTCTGTCCTTTACTTTGGGCGATTTCTTCCCGTAAGGTTTCAGCAATCTCTTCTAGATTCATTTCTTGCAGTAACCGTTGAATGGCCTCTGCACCGATACCCACTTCAATGCCATATAAGTCGGAATCTTCGGCATAAATCTGGTCTTCGATTTCAATCCACTGATCTTCCGTTAAGAGTTGCTTATAACTTAAATTACTGGCATTTCCTGGGTCAAGCACCACATAAGCGTTAAAGTAAACGATTTGTTCCACATCCCGTAGAGCCATATCCAATAAAATACTCATGTAACTGGGAATCCCTTTGAGATACCAGACATGAGTCACAGGGGCCGCCAGTTTAATATAGCCCATGCGATGACGACGGACGCGGGACTCGGTCACTTCTACCCCACAGCGTTCGCAAACAATCCCCCGGTGACGAACCCGTTTATATTTACCACACCAACATTCCCAGTCTTTCGACGGACCAAAAATCCGCTCACAAAATAGTCCGTCCATCTCCGGTTTTAAGGTTCTGTAGTTGATGGTTTCGGGTTTGGTCACTTCTCCGACCACAACCCCATTGGGAAGGGTTCTCTCTCCCCATTGGCGAACCCGTTCGGGGGAAGCTAACCCAATTTTTACATAGTCGAATCTTGTATCTTGTGCTGGTTTCATGTTTGATGGTTCTCAACAATAGGAAAAACAAGTGATTTTCATCTTTTCTGGACGAAAATGGCTCAGTGTCTCCATCGTTATATTAGGGAGACGACAGAAGAAGGCTGACTACATCAGTGTTTATATATTAATTAAGTATGGGGTTGAACATCAGGATAATAGACCTAGTCTTGAGATCGATCAAGACTCTCAGAATTTAATAACAAAGCAATATACAATCATACACATTTTTGGTCACCTCGATCAATATCATAACGATAAAAAGGCTTGTCTATTAACCTAATCGGGTTTTTGTCAAGACTTTGTTGACAAGATTTAACATTCTTGTTACATTACTTAATACAGGGACAGTAAACAAAATCTTAATGTACAGGGGCTTTGTTTGCGATCTAAAATCGTGTGATTTCGGTATCTCCCATTGATATTGAGTTCTCCTAGAATACCTCGGTGATGTACCGAGGTTTTTTGTTGTTAATTAAGTTGTGGTTGGACTACAGATATAAATGCTGTAGGGGTCAACGGTCGTTGACCCCTACCAAAATGTGTACCTAGACTTTAGATTATTTGATGACTTTAGCAAATACAGCCATTACCATCGCAAAAGCGACTAGCAACGCCAGTTCAGAAGAGGCGTTAACCCTTACGTTTTCTGGTTCAATGACGGGAGGAACTGAATCAGTGGGTTGTCCCGTAATGGTAATATTAGTAACTTGAGATTGGTTTTGAGGTTGAATTTTTTCCTCTGGTTTGAGGTGGCTCATCTTAATGCTCTCCATTAACTCTAACCCAGTTATATCAAGGGTTGTAGGGTACTGTAAAATCCAGAAATATTCCTGAAATATCTCTGAAATTTTTTTTGTGCATTGCTATAAATTTCTGAATTTGACAAAATGACAAAATTATGCATTGTTTAACTGAGCAAGCTTGTCAACAAGCTAAAAAGAAAATTGAAGAAAAAATGAAAGATGAGTGGAAGAAATGGACAAAGAAAGATTTCACCAAGGAAACAGATAAGAGAACAACCAAGAACAAAGCTTTAATTTTAGGTCGAGCTGCTACGGAAGCAAAGTTGAAAGAATATCTTGATGACAACATAGATAATTATGATTATGAGCAGGGGTTAACATTAGACGCATTTGATTTATTAATAGGTGAATCTGAAGAGGAAGGAATTCTAGAGTTATCACAAACCAAAATTGATGAAATTCAAAAAACTATTTTGCAGAGAGAAGAACGTAAATTATCTTATGATGAAGTTGTTCGATATATTGGTGGTAGTGGTGAACAAAATGATGGTTGGCGAGTTAAAGGATTAAGCTTTTCAAGCTGTAATAGATTTTTAAGAGGGGAGGAATTAAGAAACCGAGTTGAGTTTAAGCCATTTGCTTTTTTGTGTAATCTTCTTAAACTGAATCAAGATACTGATAATAGTATCACTTATCATAATCATAATATTAGTATCACCCATCAAGATAATGACATTAAAATTTTAAACAAATTGAAGGATGAGTTGAAAAAACAATCTGAGGATATAACTAGCATGAGTAAGGTTTTAAAGTCTTACTTAGTTAGCATTGAAAAAAATAAAAAAAATGAAATTATTTGGGAAAGTTTAGATGAATTAATGGAAAGAATTTTGAATTATCAGAAACCAATCTTATTGAACCTCTTAAATAGTTTAGTTAAAGATGACAGATTAAAAGAAGTAGAAAAAAGATTATTTGA
The DNA here is from genome assembly GCA_030065205.1 of Crocosphaera sp. Lineage (GTDB taxonomy): Bacteria > Cyanobacteriota > Cyanobacteriia > Cyanobacteriales > Microcystaceae > Crocosphaera. The sequence goes on along the minus strand of JASJDN010000023.1, from coordinate 17,099 downwards.
CAATGGGATAAATAACTTGAAAAATAAGTTAAAAATTAGTGAAACAGACTTTAATCAATGGATTAGTGAACCATTAAAGTCAGAAAATCTGGAACCTCCTACAACTAATCCTGAAGAACCTAGACAATGTTATCTAATTTTAAAAATTGAGCCAAACTCTAGTAATCATGAGCAAAAAACAAAACTTGAATACCAATTACAAGCTTGGTTTTTACCCTTTCTTGAGCATAAACCCGAAGGTAAAGATTACCAGTCCCTGAACACAATAATTAAAAACCATGAAATAGAGCAAAAAAAAGAATATTTTTCTCAAGAAGAAATCAAGCCAATTTTAACAGAATTGATTACAACTTGTTTAGAGAAAGATGCTCTTGAGGGAATGGATAATAATAGTCAACTGTTTATTGAATGCTTTACTTCAAAAGAATTCTTTTTCATTGATATTGATTGTTGGGAATGGGAATTACAGGAAGATACTTGTCAAATTAAGAGACATCATCCTATTTATATTCATATTCGATGTCTTTCTCGTTTAGAAAAAGAGTACGAAATATTAAAGTTTAAGGAAGAATGGATAAGAAGATGGAACGCTGTGCAGCAATCTTTTAATTCTTTAGATGAAGACACAGAACAACGAGCAATAAAAGATCCTGAATGGTATTTTAGCCAATCTTCAACTGTTTGGGGAAATATTTGTGTATCAACATCAGAAAGTAAAGAAAAATTTTTAGAAAATCAAAAAACATTATTCAAAAAGATACTTAAATATGGAATTCCTATTGCTATTTGGTCAAGATGTCATGAACAAGCAACAACCCATAGACAAGAAATTAATAACTTGATTGAACAATGTAATGGACAGGTTCAATTTCTTCCCCAATTTATTAAGAATAAAAGAATAGAAGCTCCATCAAATCTTAATAATGATCCCCAACATTTGGGACATCATTTATCATTATTATGGGAAGATCCAACCCGTGATAATTTACCCTTTTCTGAAGAACCCCTTAATCAAATTTAGGATGTCATTATGAGTTCATGGAAAATTTTTCAAGACCACCATTATCCCCATTGTGTTATAAAATGGCCAGACTCTCCCCCTTGGCGACGGTTTGCTAAAAATAGTAACAATGAGGTTCTTTCAGAAGATAATAACTCAGAACAACAGTGTTTAGAAGCTGAAAAACGAGGCAAAAACTTTATTCTTAATCCTGCTATTGTTGAAACGGTTAATGCTGCGATTTATCTTCGTCGTCCTATTTTAGTTACCGGAAAACCAGGTACAGGAAAAACAACCTTAGCTTATGCGATCGCTTATCAATTACAATTGAAACCTGTATTATTGTGGCCAATAAATACCCGAACAACCCTACAAGATGGACTTTATTATTATGATGCGATCGCTCGTCTTCAAGATGCTCAGTTAGACAAAGAAGAACGGCCTGATATTGGTCATTATATACGCCTTGGTCCATTAGGAACAGCGATGTATCCATCCCATGAACCTCGTGTTTTGCTAATAGATGAGATTGACAAATGTGACATCGATTTGCCTAATGATTTATTAAATTTATTTGAAGAAGGAAGCTTTGAAATTACTGAAATTTCTCGCTTATTTCATCAGAAAAATGCTCAAGGTAATGAACATCAAGAGGTTGAAATTAAAACCCATGATGGCGAATTTAGAAGGGTTTCTCAAGGAGAAATACCTTGTCAACAATTCCCTATTGTTATTATGACCAGTAATGGTGAAAGGGACTTTCCTTTACCATTTAAGCGTCGTTGCTTATCTTTGTTCATGGAAGAACCAAAAATTGACCAATTAACGAAAATTGTCAAAACTCATTTTGATTATGATGAAGATAACCCTTCAAGTTCAGAAATTAAGACCCTGTTAGAGAAATTTATTAATTTACGAGACGACGAAAAAAAAGAACTGGCCACCGATCAACTGCTCAATGTTATCTTTATGTTGTTAGATGAAAATAAACCCACAGGAGAAGAAAAAGATCGTCTCATTGAACGATTATTAACCCCATTAACAGAAACAGGAAACAAGTAAGTGTGACTTCAGAAACCCCGAATGATGACCCACTATTAAAATTTATCGCGTTTACTCAAAGCGAGAACTGGGAATTTGACAGTTATCAAATTGCTGATATTCTTTGGTTATGGCAACAGCAACAGGGTTTTGACCATAAGCAAGAGGGTGATGCTACGGGAAAATCGGACACTGCTTCTGATGATTCCCCTGATGAGAAAGAAAAGCAGAAAGACGATAACCAAGGGGATGATGATACAGGGGAATCTTCCACTGCTTCTAATGACTTCCCTTTTATCCTCAAAAACCATAAAAAAGAGAAATTACAGACTTCAAAGCTAGAAAAATTACCGATTTCTCTTCCAGATACTGCATTTTTGCGAGACACCTTACAATTAGGACGTTTTGCTAGACCCTTAATCCAAAAAATCGACTCAGCTAACCAACAGGAATTAGATATAAAACGCACTGTTGCTAATACGGCAAACTATAGTCTTGGTAACTCTTCTTTGACTATTATTCCTACACATAAGCCGAAAAAAGTTCGTTCTCTTGATGTTATTCTTCTGATTGAAGAATCGCCTTCGATGGTATTTTGGAAGCAAATGTCCATAGAAATTCGAGATTGGTTAGAGCAATTAGGAGCCTTTCGAGACGTAAAATATTATCGAATTAGAGCCGATAAAAAGACAAAATCAAAGTCTAAAAATAAACAAGATAGTGCCAATAAGAAAAATAATAAAACTTCTGAATTTGAGATAACAATTAAACCATTGGGAAATGATATACAAACCATTTCTCCTAACGACTTAATTGACCCTCGAGGCGAAAGACTGATTCTTTTTTTTAGTGATTGTACTTCTTCTGCTTGGTATAGTAGTGCTTATCATCAAGTATTACAAGATTGGGGAACTTATCAATTAGTTACGTTACTGTCACCTTTTCCTGAGAAATTATGGAATAGAACCGCTTTGAATCAAGGATGGCGAGTTCAACTGCAAAATGATTATCCCCGTCGTCCCACTGAACAGTGGACAGTTAAAACGATTCCTGAATTATTAGAAATTAAACTAGAAATTGAATATGAACAACAAATAAATCCCCAAAATATTGACTTAAATCAATACATTTCTCAACAAATTAAATCGACTTACTTTATCTTACCCACTCTTTCCTTAAACCTTGATGCTTTAGCTGCATGGTCACAAGTTGTGAGCGGAAAAAGTAAAGCAACAATTTCTGGTAGATTACTAGAAGTTTCTCCTTCAAAAACTTCGGTTTCTAATGATAAAAAGAAACCCATCAAAAACCAAGATCCTGAAACAGTTATTAAACGATTTGCGAATACTTCCTCGCCGTTTGCTTGGGAATTAATGAAGAAACTTTCCGCCGTTCCTATTAATCTTCCTATTATTCGACTGATTCAACAAGAATTATTACCCCATTCCACTTTTGCTGATGCGGTAGAAGTGATTTTAAGTGGACTATTAAAACCCAATCAAACACTTAACTTTACCCTTAATCCTAATGCGCTCGAATTTGAATTTAAAGAAACCATTGGGGATATTTTATTGGCATCTTATTTAAGAGAACGTCGCAGTATTGAAGTAATTAGAGTTTTATCAGATTATGTGGCTAAAAAGCTAGGTTTAAGTACCAGAACGTTTGAAGCAGAACTGTTAACTAATCCCACCCAATGGAAAGGAACAGAATACGAATCTTTGGTGCGTGCGTTTGCGATGATTTCTGCTAATCTTTTTAAAAAATTAGGAGAAAACTATGAAGAAAAAACCATACAAATTGAATACAGTCGTCAACAATTACAACCAATTATCCCCCCATCTCTTTCAGATTTTCCGAAAGATCAAAATTGGTTAGATTTTTTACAAGAAATAGGTCAACGGATTCATTTAACAACCATTGAAAGCAAAACATTAATAACTATTTTTCCTAATCCACAACAATCTTATTCGATTATAGAGGTAGCCAAGGATTTATCTTCTACCCGTTCTGCTATTAGTAGTCGTCTCAGTCGTATCTATCATAAATTTGAAACAATTAAGCCCAATTTATTTCCATCAACTCTTAATAAACTCAAAACGTTACAGCAATATTTAAACAAGCAATATCAAAACAAGGATTCACCAGAAATTTCAGAATTAGAAACCTTAGAATCCTTTGAAACTCCAGTTACAGTCGCTCTCATTGTCTTTGAAGAAGAAGAAGAAGAGACATTAGAACAATGGACATTTAAAACTCCCACCGTCAACCGTCACGGCCAAATCATCAAAACCACCACCCATACCGCGTCTTACTTCACTGAAACCTTGACGGATAACGTTATCCTCGAAATGGTGGCTATCCCTGGTGGCACCTTTATAATGGGAACCGATGACGCTGAAATTGAGAGATTAGTCAAAAAGTTTGGTTGGGATGGTTATAGACGTGAAAAACCCCAACATAATGTCACCCTTTCTCCCTTCTTCATGGGTAAATATCCCATTACTCAAGCCCAATGGAAAGCGATCGCCTCTCGAACAGATTTAAAAGTTAACATCGACTTAGACGAAGATCCCTCCCACTTTAAAGGGGATAACCGACCTGTAGAAAAGGTTAATTGGTACGAAGTCGTCGAATTCTGTCAACGCCTCTCTAAGCTCACAGGAAGGGACTATCAGCTACCATCCGAAGCCCAATGGGAATACGCTTGTCGGGCTGTCACAGAACCCCTAGACCTAGAAAATGGTGAAACTTATCCACCCTTTTACTTTGGAGAAACTATCACTGATAAGTTAGCAAATTATAGAGCTTCAGAAACTTATGCTGAGGAAACCAAGGGCGAATATAGACGAGAAACCACCCCCGTTGGTCAATTCCCTGCCAATCCCTTTGGATTGTACGATATGCACGGGAACGTCTGGGAATGGTGTCTTGATGACTGGCATAATAATTACGAAGACGCACCTGATGATGGTCGTGCTTGGATGGAATTTGAACCCTCATATTTAGCCAAAAATAAGCAAAATAAGTCATATTCAGTGCTGCGGGGCGGTTCTTGGTACTACGATCCTGATCTCTGCCGTTCCGCGTACCGCAACTACTTCGATAGGCGCGGCCTCCACGACCTCACTTACGGTTTTCGTGTAGTATGCGTGTTCGGGCGAACTCTCTAACCCTTTACCCTTTTCCCCTTTTGCCCTCTATCCTATTTTCTCCTTTTCCCTTTGTTTTCCCGCCTTTGGCGGGTCGCTATATTTTTATGGCAGTACGCATTTTGGTTAGGACATTTATAAAATCGCAAAACCTTGTAGGGTGGGCATTGCCCACCTTACGGCAATGTCCTAATCTTTATTTGTACTGCTATAGATTTTCAAAGCATAAAATTTGTTAACTTAAATGAAAGAATTATCGATTATTCAAAAGACTTATGATTTAATTAAGTATTATGTCCCGATAATTGAACGATTCCCCAAAGTTCATAAATTTACCGTAGGAGACAGAATCATCAATCAATTGTATGATTTATTAGAAGGGTTAATCAAAGCTAAATATTCTAACCGAAAATTAAACCATCTGATTAACTTAAACGTTCAACTCGATATTTTACGACATCAAACCAGACTCTTATTAGACTTTCAATTGATTGCTCTCAAACGTTATCATTATATTAGTCAACAAATTGATGAAATTGGTATCGAATTAGGAAGCTGGATCAAGAATCAAAGGAAAAAAGAATAAACTTACAGAATAAACCTTTAAATCTCATGAAAATAATTCAATTAAGCAAACTAAAACAAGAAGATTTATTAACTCAAAAAGAAACAATTGCTATAGAATACAATAATAAAATCATAGGCTATTATAATCCTACTATAGATTACCAGAAAGCCAAAGAAGCAAAAGAAGAATTTGATATAATTATGGAAAAAGTCTTAGAAGAAACCGGCTTGACTGAAGAAGAATATGTATCAATGTTTATGAATCTTGAAGAACTATGCGTTTAGTGGTTGACAGTAATATTTTAGTCGCTGAACTTCTGAGAAAGCGAGGAAGAGATTTAATTATTTCAGAAAGATTACAATTATTTTTGGCAGAAAAAATGAAAAATGAAGTTGAATATGAATTACAAAAGAGAATAGCAATTATTGTTAGTAAAACTAATTTAACTCAAGAACTTGGAGCATTACAATTAGAAGCAGCTTTAAAACTAATTGATAGTAAAATTATGACCTTTCCTTTATCTTTCTATCAGTCGTTTGAAGAAGAAGCAAAAAAACGCATTCCTAGAGATCCTAATGATTGGCAAACTGTGGCATTATCTTTAGCTTTATCCGCAGCTATTTGGACAGAAGATTATGACTTTTTTGGTTGTGGATGTGCAACCTGGACAACCCAAAGCTTATTATTACAATTAACCTAATAATTATGAAACGTTACGGTAACTTATATCCTCAAATTATTGACTTTAATAATATTTACTTAGCAGCCAGAAAAGCACAGAAAGGTAAACGCTTTCAACACAATGTCTTACAATTTAACTATAATTTAGAAACCGAACTCTTAAAAATACAACAAGAACTAAAACATAAAACCTATCAACCCGGAACTTATCGAACCTTTCACCTCAGAGACATCAAAACTCGCTTAATTTCCGCAGCCCCTTATCGAGATCGAGTCGTTCACCACGCTTTATGTAATATAATCGTCCCTATTTTCGAGCGAACTTTTATTAGTGATACTTATGCTAATCGAGAAGGATATGGAACCCATAAAGCCTTAAGACGATTTACCAATTTTTCCCGTTCCAGTCGTTATCTTTTACAATGTGATATTAGAAAATACTTCCCCAGTATTGACCATCAAATTCTTAAACAACTCATCAGACGAAAAATTAAATGTCAAGATACCCTCTGGTTAATTGATAAAATTATTGAGAACAGTAATGAACAAGAACCCGTTATCCATTACTTTCCTGGAGACGATTTATTAACCCCAATAGAACGCAGACATGGTTTACCTATTGGCAACTTAACCAGTCAATGGATGGCCAATATTTATTTATCCGGCTTCGATCATTTTGTCAAAGAAAAACTCAAAGTCACTAAATATGTGCGGTATGTTGATGACTTTGCTTTGTTTTCAAATGACCACCTATTCCTTCAAGACGCACGACTAAACATTGAAAACTATTTAATTAAACTCAGGTTAAAAATTCATCCCATTAAAAGTCAGTTATTTGAAACCAAACATGGAGCCAGTTTTTTAGGATTTCGCATTTTTCCCGACAACATTAAAGTTAGAAACCAGAATTTAAACCGTGCTAGAAAACGACTCAAACAATTGCAAAAAAACTATGCACAAGGTAACATTGATCTTCAAGATATCAAGCGATCACTAAACAGTTGGGAAGCTCACTTGAAACATGGTGACACCTGGCGATTAAGAAAACAGATATTCAATTCCCTTGTCTTTACAAGGAGTTGAAGAAGGGGAAGGCGACCCCGAACGGGAAGTCAAAAGGCAAAAGGCAAAAGGCAAAAAGAATTTATTACTTCTGACTTCTGACTTCAAACTTCTGACTTCCTAAAAGGCGGTTCTTGGAACAACAATCCTAATAACTGCCGTTCCGCGTACCGCAACAACAACAATAGGCGCGACAACCACAACAACAATAACGGTTTTCGTGTAGTATGCGTGTTCGGGATAACTCCTCATAGTCAGAGTTGGCAGGTGGGAATCTGTCAAGCGTACGCCGAAGAGTTCAGCCGACTCCTGCGATGCTGGTAACAGTATCCAAAAATAAAACTGGGTTGGGGATCTTGGTAGGGTAAAACCGAAGAGTTTCTCGACCCATCATTCATATTTTGGGGGTTAGTCCATGCCAGAAAAACTAATAATCAAACGTCCCCGTCAAACAATTCGCTTTTATCGAGATTATATTGATAATATTTCCCTTGAACTGGCTTTAATCCCCGATGGTACTTTTACAATGGGCGCACCAGAAGATGAAGAAGGCAGTCGTAAGAATGAAAGACCGCAACATGACGTAACCCTCTCTTCCTTTCTCATGGGACGTTATCCTATTACTCAACAACAATGGAAAGCGATCGCCACGAAAACAGACTTAAAAGTAAACATAGACTTAGAACCAGATCCCTCTCGTTTCAAAGAACCGTATGAAGGCATAGATCGATGGCTTAGACCCGTTGAACGAGTTAACTGGTACGAAGCCGTAGAATTCTGTCAACGACTCTCTACGCTCACCGGAAGGGACTATAGGCTACCCTCTGAAGCTCAATGGGAATATGCTTGTCGTGGAGTCACAAAACCTCTAGACCTTTCTGCCGGAGAAACCTATCCACCGTTCCATTTTGGAGAAACCATCACAACAGAATTAGCTAATTATCGAGGAACTGATAACGAAGAATACAAATGGTCAGGATCTTATGGAAAAGGCCCCAAAGGAGAGTATCGAGAACAAACCACCCCAGTCGGCTATTTTGAGGTGGCTAATGCTTTCGGACTGAGCGATATGCACGGGAACGTCTGGGAATGGTGTCTCGATGACTGGCATGATAATTATGAAGACGCACCTGATGATGGTAGTGCCTGGATGGAATTTGAACCATCATATTTAGCCAAAAATAAGCAAAATAAGCTATATTCAGTGCTAAGGGGCGGTTCTTGGTACGACTATCCTAATTACTGCCGTTCCGCGTACCGCGACTTCAACTATAGGCGCGACCTCCACGACTTCAATAACGGTTTTCGTGTAGTATGCGTGTTCGGGAGAACTCTCTAACCCTTTACCCTTTTCCCCTTTTGCCCTCTATCCTATTTTCTCCTTTTCCCTTTGTTTTCCCGCCTTTGGCGGGTCGCTATATTTTTGTTTAAAACTGACAACTTTACTTTAATTGAAATTATCTGTGTAGGGGTCAACGGCCGTTGACCCCTACGAAAATGTATAGCCTAACTTTAGGAAACTGGTATTATGCCATTCTAATTAGATTGCAACATTTCTTAATTTATTGATAGACTTATAAATAAAATCTTAAAACGGTAAGGTGGGCAAATCAGAGATTTATCTGGACTACCCGTAAAGTAGAAAACTTTGCCCAACCTACAAAACTGGTTTTTAATCTTCCTTTAATAAACAGTCTCTAATAGCTTTTAAAAAGTATTAATCAATTGCATTTTAAAAAAACTAATTATCTTACATTTCTCACCTATGAATGCTAAATTTAAACCCTCTCGTCTTGGTATTAGTGGCTTAGCGATTCGTCAACATATTGGCACATTAATGTTAACTTTAGCAGTGATGATAGTGGGTATTTTCTTCATTACCAATATCCAAGTTGACTTACTTCCTGCGATTACTTATCCTCGTATTGGTGTGCGTATTGAAACCCCAGGTATTGCCCCAGAAGTTGCCATCGATGAGATAACGAGACCCCTCGAACAAGCGTTATCCGCAACAGAAGGGGTGGAAATGGTTTACTCCCAAACCCGTGAAAATCGTGTGAGATTAGACCTTTATTTTAGAGTAGGTGAAGACATTGATCAAGCGTTAAATGATGCCACAGCAGCCTTAAATCGTGCTAGAAATAACTTACCCGATAATTTAGAACCCCCACGTCTGTTTAAATATGAACCGTCTCAGTTACCGGTGTATGAGTTTGCCTTAACTTCATCGATTAAAAAAGATGTTGATTTAAGGGTGTTTGCCGATGAGGAATTAGCCAGAGAATTAACGGTTATTCCTGGGGTTGCTTCTGTGGATGTTTCGGGGGGTGTAGAAGAGGAAGTTAGGGTTAATATTGATTTGCAACGGTTACAAGCGTTAGGGGTAGGATTACAAACTGTTTTAGATGAGTTGGAAGAGAGAAACCAAGATGTAGCGGGCGGTCGTTTATTGGGAGAAAATGGGGAACCGTTAACCCGTGCGGTGGGACGATTTAAAACATCCCAAGAAATCAGTAATTTATCGTTTGCAGTGAATAATAATGACGGAAATGGAAGATCCCAACGGGTTTATTTACGAGATTTTGCTGAGGTGATTGATGGCACAGAAGACCAAAGAATTTTTGTGTCTTTGAATGGAACACCGGCGGTTAAACTAAGTGTGCAAAAACAACCAGATGCCAATACCATTGAAGTAGTTGATGCAGTAAAAGAGAAGATAAAAAATTTAACAGAGAGTAATATTATTGGTGATGATATTACTCTGATGACAACCTTAGATGAGTCAATTTTTATTGAAAATTCTATCCAAAATGTGATCAATTCTGGTTTGATTGGTACAGGGTTAGCCGCGTTAGCGGTTCTCTTATTTTTGGGTTCATTACGTCAAACGTTTATTATTGTTTTTTCTATTCCTTTGGCTACTTTAGGGGCAGTTATTTTAATGAAACTGTTTGGCTTATCTCTCAATGTTTTTAGTTTAGGGGGATTAGCTTTAGGGGTGGGTATTGTGGTGGATAACTCCATTGTGATGTTAGAAACCATTGCCGATGGGGTAGGAGTTGTTCCAGGAAAAAAGAGTAAAAGTCGTTTAAGTTCTCAGTATTTAATTGATGAATCAATTCACAGTAGTCAAACGGTAGAATCTGCTTTAATTGCTTCTACTAGCACTAATTTAGTGGCAGTATTGCCGTTTTTGATGATTGGTGGCTTTATTTCTTTACTGTTTAATGAACTCATTTTGACCATTAGTTTTGCCGTTGCTGCTTCGATTTTAGTTGCTTTAACTATTGTGCCGATGTTAACCTCAAGATTATTAGCCATTCGCTGGTCAAGTGGGTTACATAAATTTTGGCCGTTATATTGGTTTAATCAAGGGTTTAAACAATTAACAAAAGGATACGGATGGTTACTGTCAAAACTGATTACGTTACGTTGGTTAGTGGTAATTATTGCTTTTGTGGTTTTGGGAGGAAGTAGTTTAAATTTAGCCCAACAAATACCTCAAGAAATTTTACCGAGGATTAATACGGGACAAGCACAGTTCTTTGCCCAATTTCCCCCTAATACTTCCCTAGAAACCAATCGAAAGGTGATGAAAATAACAGAAAATATTATCCTTCGACAACCAGAAACCCAGTTTCTTTTTACCACATCAGGAGGGTTCTTATTCGGTTCCAATACCACTGAAAATGTGTTAAGAGGTTCAGGTAATGTTACCCTTAAACCAGGAACTGATATCGAAGCTTACATAACGAAAGTTAGTCAAGAATTTGATCAATTAAATTTAGTCGATATACGCTTAAGGATGTTTCCTGATGGGGTACGAGGGTTAAGTTTAAATAACTCCCCTGTTAGACGCGCTGATATTGACCTGATTTTACAAGGAAACGACCAAAATAGTTTAGAAACAGCAGGAGAAACTGTCTTAAAAGTATTAGGAGAAAAAGCAACGTTAGCAAGATTTAGTCCCGATGGTGATCCTCGTCAACCTGAAGTGCAAATACGCCCAGATGTGGAACGTTTGGCTGCTTTCCGTTTAAATATTGCTGATATTAAAGATTCTCTCGAAACTGCGATACAAGGTATCGTCGCCACTCGCTTACAGAGGGAAAACCGTCTGGTGGATATTCGCGTACAGTTAGATCGCAGTGTCATTCGTCGTCCTTCCCAATTAGCTGATATTCCCTTATTTACCCAAGGAAGTCGTCAAATTCGCTTAGGAGATGTAGCAAAAATAGAAAAAGGAAAAGCTCCCGCCGAAATTCAACGTATTAATCAACGTCAAGTGTTCATCATCGAAGGAAATTTAAACGAAGGGGCAAATTTAGGATCAGCGTTGCAAGAAATGAAGACAATTTTAGATAGTATAGACTTGCCAGAAGGGGTGAGAGTTTTACCCAGTAATGCTGAAGAAACTAGCAAAGAATTACAAGCAGCATTGCGTATTTTAGGGGTATTAGCTGCCTTTTTAGTCTTTGTTGTGATGGCGGTACAATACAATTCTTTAGTTGACCCTTTGGTGATTATGTTAACCCTTCCTTTGGCATTATGTGGGGGTATTTTAGGATTATATGTCACCCAAACAGCTATCGGTGCAACAGTGGTTGTGGGGGCAATTTTATTAGTAGGAATTGTAGTTAATAATGCTATTGTTATGATAGAATTAGCCAATCAAATTAGATTGGAAAAAAAATGCGATCGCCGTACTGCCATTATACAAGCAGCCCCCCAAAGATTACGGCCTATTTTGATGACAACTATCACCACAGTTTTAGGGATGTTACCGTTAGCAATAGGCGGAGGAGAAGGGGGAGAATTTTTACAACCTTTGGGTATTGTTGTCTTTTCTGGGTTATCTTTAGCCACGTTATTAACTCTATTTATTATTCCCTGTTTCTACATTTTACTGCATGATTTGTTTAGTCTAATGAGCAGTAAAAATAAACAGCAAAAAACGGATTATTCTCTGACTTTAGAACCTGAAAAAAAAGATAAAATTAGTTACAAAAAGATAACCACCAAAAATAAGCCTTAATATTATAGAGCAATCAGTAATGATATGTGAAAAAGGAGAAACCATTAGGACATAATAGTATTATGTCCCTACCAATACACTCTCGTAGGGATTTAACACTGTTAAATCCTTGACACTGTTAAATCCTTGACACTGTTAAATCCTTGACACTGTTAAATCCCCATAAACTTTAATCAGCAAACAACCAAACTATGATGAATAATCAAAGAAAATCTTGGTTTAAACATAGAGTTTGTGTACTCGCAACCATGCACAAAAAAGAAGAAGTAATGGCTCCAATTTTAGAAGAAAAAATACAGACAAAAGTTGTTGTTCCTAATAACTTTAATACGGATCAATTTGGGACTTTTACTAGAGAAATAAAGCGTCTAGGAAACCAAGCCGAAGCAGCCCGTTTTAAAGCAGAAAAAGCCTTAAAAATAACAGGAGAAACTCTAGCTATTACTAGCGAAGGTAGCTTTTTTCCTCATCCTAGTCTTCCTTTTATTAGCTGTAATAGAGAATTAGTTTTGTTACTCGATACCGCTAACAAAATTGAAATTATAGCCACAGAATTATCTTTTGAAACCAATCATTCTCATACGTCTATTCAAACCGTAGAAGAAGCATTATCGTTTGCCGAAAAAGTCGGTTTTCCTGAGCATGGTTTAGTGGTTATGTCAACGGCTGATCCCGAAAATAGTGACCAAATTTTCAAAGGAATTACTAACCAAAAAGAATTAATTGATGCGGTTCAAATAACCATTAATTCTTCTCCTGAAAATAAAGCTCATATTGAAACAGATATGCGAGCAATGTATAATCCAACTCGCATGAAAGTTATTGCTAAAACCACTGAAACCCTAATTAATAAAATACTGAATACTTGTCCTAATTGTGAATTTCCTGGATTTGATGTTGTAGAAACTAAACCAGGGTTACTTTGTGAGATGTGTCATTTTCCTACTAATTTAATTAAATCGGAAATTTATCAATGTCAAAAGTGTAATCATCAAGAAATTAAGGATTTTCCTAATAATGTTAAATACGCTGATCCCATGTATTGTAATTTTTGCAATCCTTAAGCTTATAGGGTGAAAAAATCTTGTCAAAATTGAGTTACTTTGTATAGCTTCTTAATTTACCTACCTTGATGTACCATATAAGGTACAATCACCAAAGGTATAATGATTGAAAAGATTACCGGCCAAGTTTTTTCGTTCCTCCAGTGGAGCAGAACCAGTTAAAGACTGGTTAAAAACCCTGAATCGTGAGGATTGTCGGATTATTGGTAGTGACATCAAAGATGTGGAATTTAGCTTTCCCATTGGCTTACCTTTGTGTCGTTCACTGTCTGGTTACAAAGACTTGTGGGAAATAAGAAGTAAGCTGACTGGTAGGCGAATTGCACGGATTATTTTCTATATTAGTCAAGGAGAAATGATTTTGCTACATGGCTTCATCAAGAAAAGTCAAAAAACCCCTAAATCAGAGATTGATTTAGCCCTCAAGCGTAAAAAGGAACATAAAAAATATGACCGCTAATCCTCATACTGGCTCGGATTTTGATGATTTTCTCAAAGAAGAAAATCTTTATGAAGACTGTAATGCGATCGCTATTAAACGGGTGCTGGCACGGCAGTTATCTGAAGAAATGAAACGGCTTTCTTTAACAAAAACAGAGATGGCTGCGCGGATGCAAACCAGTCGAACGCAGCTAGATCGACTCCTTGATCCTGAAAAAACAGGTGTTTCTCTTGATACCATTCAACGAGCAGCATCTGTTTTGGGTCGTCAGTTGCGGATAGAGTTATTGTAACAAATTAAGTTGATCAATTGCTGCTAAATTATTAATAGGTCAGGTATTACTAACAATAATCATTCTTCAAGTGATGCTAGGTTTTGTAGATCCATTTGTAAATTATTTCATCAATTCTAAACATCCATCTCAATATCATTGTTGTAATGACTAATCTACTCAGACAAAACACTTAACTTCACGGACTGATTATCTTTCAAAGTATCGCTACTCCTGGACACATACCGTTCCCCTGGCCGCAAACCCCCTAAAATCTCCACTTGTCCATCAATTTTTTCCCCCAATCTTACTATCCTCTCCGTTACCGTTGCATTTTCCTTATCTCCCATCACCACAAACACCGTCCCTCGTCCCCCTGTCGTCCCTTGCAACGCAGTTTCTGGAATAACCACGGGTTGGGGACCGGTTTGACCAAAACTCACCCTTGCTAACAATCCACTGCTGATTTTCTGCTCAGGATTGGCTAGAATAATCTCGATGGGAACCTGCCGACTGGTGGGATCGGCCGCAGGAGAAATATTGTTAACTCGTCCTACTAAACTGTCACGGGGAAAGGCATCTAAACGGACTCTCACCGACTGACCAAGGCGAATATTAGCTAAATCTAACTCAGAAACGGGAACTACCACGATTACTTGATTAAAGTCCCCTAAACGGACGATTTCGCTACCCGGTTGGACTAAATTTCCTGTTTCTATCACCCGTTGCAATACATAACCCGTGATAGGAGAATGAAGACGAGTATAGGATAATCGTTCTTTTTCCTGTTGAATTAAAGCTTGTTGGGCAATAACCCTCCCTTGAACTGCTTCTACAGCAGATTGACGCACATTTACCTCTGATTGTGCCGATAATACCGTTTGTTTCGCGGTAAGATATTCTGTGCGAGCTAACTCTACCTCCCGTGAAGCGATCGCCCCTTCTTCATACAATTCCTGTAAGCGATCAACATCATTTCTGTACTGTTCTAAGCGCACTTTAGCTGATTCTACAGCAGAAAGGGCTGATTTTACCTCCCCTTGGGCGCGGATCACCTCAGAGTTTAACGCAGCTAACTCTGCTTCGGCTTTGCCTACTTCTGCTTGTAATAAACTATCATCTAATTGGGCTAATAATTGCCCTTTGGTTACTCTGTCACCGACATCCACGGTTAATTTTAATAACTGTCCTTCTACCTGCGATCGCAGGGCGACAGTTTGCACCGGTTGGGTGGTTCCCATATATTCAATAGCATCGCGGATGGAGTCGGTACGGGCGATCGCTACATCAACAGATGGGGTTCTTTCCTTAAAATTGACGGTTTTTTCTTCTTTTGCCTCGGTATCAGGGACAATTTTGCAGCCCACTGACCCTAATACTAAAATACTGGCTAATATTAATGCAGCTTGAATGCGCTTTTTAATAACCATAAGGTTGATGGTGGTTGTAATGTTCCCTGGTTATTTCTAGCTTAACAAATCTTCGTAATTAATTGACATTCAATGGATTAATAATCGTTAATTGCTCCTCAACAATTAATCCATAGATTATTTTATCTAAAATAAGGATAGTATCTCAATCAACCATCCAATATAATTATGGTTACTCAACTCAAAAACGAAACTACATCTAATATTATTTATCCAGACAGCGACGGAAAACCTATGGCTGATAATACCCTTCAGTTTCGTTGGATTACTATCATAAAAGCTAATTTAGATTGGTTATTCAGTCAAGATAATAACGTGTTTGTTGCGGGTGATTTGCTTTGGTATCCCCTAGAAGGTAATAATAAAAAAAGACTGGCACCCGATGTTATGGTTGTCTTTGGTCGTCCGAAGGGGGAAAGAGGTTCCTATCAACAATGGAAGGAAGATAATATTGCCCCTCAAGTGGTTTTTGAAATACTTTCCCCAGGTAATACTCAAACAGAAATGAGTCGAAAATTACTATTTTATGATCGTTATGGGGTAGAAGAATATTATATTTATGATCCTCACAAAAATGAAGTTAGCGGACTATTACGAAGTGAGGAAGGACTAGAAATTATTGATAATATGGATGGTTGGGAAAGTCCTCGTTTAAGGATTCGTTTTGAAATAACAGAACCGGAATTAAAACTTTATTATCCTGATGGTAATCCTTTTACAAGTTATACCCAAGAAAAACAACGAGCCGACAAATTAGCTGCTAAATTAAAGGAATTAGGAATTAACCCGAATGAACTCTAATATAATATGACTCTTGTTACTTATCAGGGCTTAATATTAATTTATTCAAAACAGGACAAAGCTAAACTAAATCCTGGTAATACATCTTCTCCGCTTAAATCTGCTGGTAATTCTTTAACTTCTACGGGTTGATTTTGACGGTAAATTTCGACTTGTTGTTGTTGAGGATTAATTAACCAACCTAAGCGTAAACCACTATCAAGATATTCTTGCATTTTCTCTTGAAGGGTTACTAATGAATCAGTACGAGAACGTAATTCTATGACAAAATCAGGACAAATAGGGGGAAATTTTTCTTGTTCTTCTCGACTCAAACATTGCCACCTAGTTAAACTAATCCAAGCAGCATCAGGGGAGCGATCGCCACCTTTTGGTAACCGAAAAATTGTGGAAGAACTAAACACTTTTCCCAGTCCAGTTTGACGATTCCACAGTCCTAAATCAATGATAAAATCAGCTTCTCGTTCTCCACTAATTCCCCCAACCGGTGGCATAACAATTAATTCTCCTTTTGCCGTTCTTTCTAGTTGCCAATCTTGGTTAACTTGACAA
>JASJDN010000132.1 GCA_030065205.1 Crocosphaera sp. | reverse complement strand
TAGCACAAAGCAACTGGTTTGTGTCAAATACCCTGTCCGCAATTCATCCGACGCTGATTT
The DNA here is from genome assembly GCA_030065205.1 of Crocosphaera sp. Taxonomy (GTDB): domain Bacteria; phylum Cyanobacteriota; class Cyanobacteriia; order Cyanobacteriales; family Microcystaceae; genus Crocosphaera. Next base: position 14,532 of record JASJDN010000132.1, on the reverse strand, counting down.
GGGTGAGTCCCTTTTACGGGTCAAATTCAGCGTCGGGCTTTTTGCGGCGGACAGCTAAATAACAACCTATCCAAAACCTATTGATCTGAAAACTCCTGTCAGGGCAACAACTCCATTTTTAAGTTTTTTTCCTGCCCCCTGCCTCCTGCCTCCTGCCTCCTGCCTCTAATTATTGAGTATTTTTGTTCTTATGCAAGATGTCAGTCTAGGCGAGTTGGATATGTGATATAACTATGAAGACTAAGGCATGGGAAATCTTCTCTTTTTTGACCCATCGTTAGGGTCTAACTGTGATTATAGGGGTTTTCAAGCCCTAGTTTCCCATAACTTACCTCTCTCGTTGACACTTTGTACTATCGTTAACTTATTCATGACAACATTGCTCACTCCGTCTCAACCGTCGGTTTCTCCTCAACTAGATGAGAATATTCGGTTACGTGACATTCTGAAAACGTTACCCGCAGAGGTCTTTGTTAAAAATCCCCGTAAAGCCTGGTTTAAGGTCATTCTTACCGTTTCTATGGTGGCTTTAGGATGGGCAGCTTTAGCGGTTTCCCCCTGGTACTTACTGCCTATTTTATGGGCATTTACGGGAACAGCGATGACGGGATTATTTGTCATTGGCCATGATTGTGGTCATCGGTCTTTTTCTAATAGTAATTGGGTCAATGATTTCGTTGGTCACGCTGTTTTCTTACCCTTATTTTACCCTTTTCATGGTTGGCGTATTCTCCACAATCATCATCACAAACATACCAATAAGTTAGATGTTGATAACGCTTGGGACCCTTTTATGTCGGAATTTTATGAGACTTTTTCTCCTTTTGAAAAGTGGGGGTATCGACAGTTACGGGGTCGTTTTTGGTGGTTTGCATCTGTGGTTCACTGGGCAAAAATTCACTTCGACTGGACTAAATTTGAGGGAAAAGACAGAGAACAAATTCGCTTCTCTGCTTTAGTGGTTATTGTGGCTGCTATCATTACTTTCCCCATTGCCTTCGCTACCCTCGGAATCTGGGGTGTCATTAAATTTTGGTTATTACCTTGGTTAGTGTTCCATTTTTGGATGAGTACCTTTACCTTGGTTCATCATACGGTTCCCAATATTCCTTTTAAAAAAGAAGCAGAATGGAACGAGGCCCAAGCGCAATTATCGGGTACAGTCCATTGTGATTATCCTCGCTGGGTAGAAATTTTATGTCATGACATTAATGTTCATATTCCTCACCACATTTCTACGGGAATACCTAGCTACAATTTAAGAATAGCTCATCAAAGTTTAAAAGAAAATTGGGGTGATTATTTGTGTGAATTACGCTTTTCTTGGCCGTTAATGAATGAGATTACCACTCAATGTCATCTCTATCATCCTGAGACAAACTATCAAAGTTTTAAACAATATTATCAGAGCAAACAATAATTTTCTCTCACCCTAGAGAGTCCCTTTTTATCCTTTTAAAAATCGCTGGCCTTCAGCGATTCTTTTTTTATTGTTAAGATATGATAAGAAAATTAACAAAATGCTCCAACTCTAATCACAATAGACTCTTTAGTTCATGGTACTTTCAAGACTCCGACAACTAGCGACTTATCTCCGTCCCCATTGGCGAAATGTTACTTTAGGAATGATCGCCTTATTAGTAGTGAATGGGTTAGGAGTCTATATTCCCCTTCTTATCCGAGATAGTATCGATAATCTGAGACAAGGGTTTAGTTTTGAGGAAATTTTACGGACTGCTATTCTTATTTTCGTTTTAGCGTCCATTGCTTGGGGAATTCGGATGTTATCTCGTCTTTATATTTTTGGAGTCGGACGGGATGTGGAGTTTAGTCTTAAACAAGGGATCTTTGAGCATTTATTGACCCTAGAACCGGCTTATTTTTCCACCCATACCTCCGGGGACTTAATTAACCGTGCCACTAGCGACGTGGACAATATTCGTCGTTTGGTGGGGTTTGCTTTACTCAGTTTAGCTAATACCATTTTTGCTTACGGGTTAACCCTTCCTGCCATGTTAGCCATTAATGTACGGTTAAGTTTACTCGCGGTGGCCGTGTACCCTTTAATGCTAATTACGGTACAAATATTTAGCCAAAAATTACAAAAACAACAGTTAGAAGTACAGGAAAAACTCTCTGATATTAGCCAACTCATTCAAGAAGATATGAGTGGTATTGCGTTGATTAAAATTTATGCCCAAGAAGAGAACGAACGACGAGCATTTGCTGATAAAAACCGTAATCTACTCAAAGCAAATTTAAAACTAGCTCGAACTCGCAATTTTCTCTTCCCATTAATTGAAGCATTATCCTATATCAGTCTTTTATTACTGTTAGCTTTTGGTACGTTTGCTATTAACCAAGGTATTATCAGTATTGGGGATTTTATCGCCTTACTTATTTTAGTGGAAAGATTAGTTTTCCCTACTGCTTTATTAGGATTTACTATTACCGCTTATCAACGGGGAGAAGTGAGTGTTGACCGTGTAGAAGCTATCTTTCAAACCGAAGCCAAAATTCAAAACTCGATTGATAGTCTTTCTGTCTCTCTAGAGTCTATCCGAGGAAAAATTACTGCTCAAAATTTAAGTTATACTTACCCAGGAGAGCAAAAACCAGCCCTTAAAGATATCAGTTTTACGATTGAACCAGGAGAAATCATTGCTATTGTTGGTCCGATTGGTTCAGGAAAAACAACCTTAGCTAATAGTCTTCCTCGCCTCCTAGATATTGATAATGATCAGCTATTTCTGGATAGTTATGATGTCACTGAATTAGATTTAAAACTCTTACGAAAAGCCATTGCTTATGTTCCTCAAGATAGCTTTCTATTTAGTACCACCATCCTTAATAATCTTCGCTATGGTGACCCTCTCAAAGAACAGTTTGAAGTAGAAAAGGCAGCCAAACAAGCACAAATTCACGAAGAAATTTTGAATTTTCCCCAACAGTATGAAACGATGGTTGGTGAAAGAGGAATTACCTTATCGGGAGGACAACGCCAACGGAGTGCATTAGCTAGAGCATTGCTGATGAATTCCCCTGTATTAATCTTAGATGATGCTTTATCTAGTGTAGATAACAAAACCGCTACCAACATCCTCAAAAATCTCTCTCAAGAAAGACAGAGAACCATTATTTTTATTTCTCATCAACTTTCGGCTGCTGCACAAACCGATCGCATTTTTGTCATGGATGATGGGAAAATTGTTCAGATAGGAACCCATCAACAGTTAGTGAATCAACCCGGTCTTTATCAACGTTTATGGCAACAACATCAACTAGCAGAAACAGTGGGTTAAGAATGGGTTAATCAATTTCTTTTCAGAGCAAGTGTTAAATTGATCCCTAATCTGGGGAACTCTAGCAATAGATAGGTAAATCCTATTATTTCCCTATGCTAGTTAAGGATTTTAACTGAATATGAACCGCCGCCAAGAAGAATACGCTGTCACTCTTATTAATCCTAAAAATCAAACCCAGAGAACCATTAAAGTTGCTTCTGACCAGGTGATTTTAGATAGAGCCAAACAACAGGGAATTGAGCTTCCTGCTTGTTGTTGTGCTGCTGCTTGCACTGTTTGCACCGGCAAAGTGATTGAAGGAACCGTCGAACAAACCGCTCAAGCCATTCAATTTTTAGGTTATCCTTTAGTGGATGCTGGCTATGTGCTAACCTGTGCTGCTTCTCCTACTTCTGATTGTACAATCTTGACCTATCAAGAAGAAGAAATATTCTAAATTTTAACTTTATAAATAGCATGAGGTGGGATTTTCCCACCTCATTGATTAAACTGTTTGATAGGTTGTAAACAGTTGCTTTACCCATTCTCCGCAAGACATCCATTTATCGGTTGTTTTGGTATCTGACACACTGATATCCCTTCTTGTTCATTATCACTAGGCACTAACATTGAGTCCGATGAGCGAATGATAAGTTCTCCTTCTTGCAATGCTTGACGCAACTGACGACCAGTTTTCCAAGCACGAACTTTGTTGATATTCCAGCGAGGATTAATCGGATAACCGACAAATCCTGACCTTAAAGCCGCGTGATTGTCTAAAGGGATAGTAGTACGAAGTAATACGTCCTGGGTTAAGTCCACGACGGTAGGGTTGGGATGCTTGTCTTTTTCTTTCATATACTTCACCCCCTATTCTTTTAGATACTACAAGTCTATAGATTCTTCTCATTTTATTACAAAATATTAATTTTGCCTACATTTCTCCAGCAAATTGTCATTAAAATAGTAAATCAATCATATAAGATCAACTATAATTAATCCATTAAATAATAATAAAATCAACAAAAATTTATAGAAATCATTGATTTTGTACAGATGATTGTTAACTTATGAGATATTTTTAAAAGAATCTGAAAAAAGACTTAAAAGTTTGCAGTATTTAGTCAAACTCTTCCTAGACTTAAAGAACGAAAGACAACAAAAATAAATGATTGGCTATCTATCTTCATAATAGTTAATCGTTCGCCTCTCTCTACTCACACACTCAATAACAATCATGAGAAAAGTTGAAAAAAAAGACAACAATTGTCTATTGTTGTTTAAAAAAGTGACGAATAAAATAAAGCCATTAAAACTTATGTTTATGGGCTTATCTTTAGGAATTATTGGCTTAGAAACAGCCTTGCCTTTAGCCGCTTATTCCCGTGATGCTCAAGAAACCGTCAATTGTGATATGTTAATTGTGGGAGCAGGGTTAGCTGGTTCTGCTGCAGCTTATGAGGGTTTATTAACAGGAAAAACCGTTTGTTTAACCGAGATTACTGACTGGGTTGGGGGACAAATTTCCTCACAAGGAACCTCAGCCTTAGATGAAGGAAAACAACAGCGATCGCAACAACATTTCCCCAGAGGATACAATACCTTAAGACAGAATATTGCTCGTCTCTACAACCGACAAAACCCTGGAGAATGTTGGGTGAGTGAAAGTTGTTTTCTTCCTTATCATGGTCATCAGTTATTGTCTCAACAATTAAAAGAAGCAGCACAATTGGGAAGAGGTACCTTAAAATGGTTTCCCTCTACAGTCATTAAAGAAGTAGAATTAAGCGAAGACGGAAAATTAATTAACAGTGCGATCGCTATTCAACACAGTCCTAAAGGTGGTGCATCTCACCTCAACAAAGAACCCCTTTCTAAAACCATTGAAGACGCTTATAGCTACGAAGACTCGCAACGGTTTAACAAGAAAATTATTCGTTTCGAGGCCAAATCTAAAACAGGAAGTCCCAGTGATTGGTTTGTCATAGAAGCCACAGAAACAGGGGAAATCATCGCTTTAGCCGACATTCCCTACCGTTTAGGACTGGACCCTCGTGACCATCTTAACCCCTCTTCTCCTACGGAAAAAGGCGATTCCTACTGTGTACAAGGGTTTACCTATCCCTTCGCCATGCAACGAACCGCAACCCCTCAACCCCAAACCAAACCCTCCTTTTATGAACAGTACGAACCCTACTACGGTTATGATACTGATCGCAGAATGGCTTATTTTGACCTAGTTTTTACCTATCGACGTATTTGGAGTAACGAAAAAGGAAGATTGGTTAGAGTTGGACCGATGAAGGTACATGAACCCACCCCCGGCGATATTTCCATGCAAAACTGGGTATGGGGGAATGATTATCGTCCCGGAACCGCTCAAGATAACTTGGTTTATAGTCGTAGACAACTCGAACAAACAGGACAACTCGAACCTGGGGGTTGGAAAGGGGGACTAAGGACAGACGCACTACGGAAAGGGGAAGAACTGTCTAAAGGGTTTTACTATTGGTTAGTTGCCGGAACCACAGACTCTCGTTTAGGATATGGCATTAAACGGCCCAGTCCTAACCATCGCTTCATGCAAGGGTTAGATTCTCCTATGGGAACCTCTCACGGGTTATCCAAATACCCTTATATTCGCGAGGGAAGACGGATTATTGGTAGACCCTCTTACGATCATCCCCAAGGGTTTGCTATCAACGAGATCGATATTTCCACTAAAGATTATTGGCATGATTTTTATCGGACCTCTTTACCCCGTCCCATGTATCAGTTGGTGTGGTCCACTATTGCTAATTTAGAATCGAAATTTGTTACGCCGAATGATCGTCCGTCTTATATGGTTACCCGACGCACCCATGCAACCGTTTATCCTGACTCGGTGGGAGTGGCCGACTATATGATCGATTTTCATCCTTGTATGGCTTTATCTCCCCCAGAAAAGCGGGGAAATCGGGAACGTCAAGGGGTTCGTATTGCTCATGGTGGGGCCCATCCAGCGCAAATCCCCTTAAGGGCGTTAATTCCCCAAAAAGTGGATAATTTGATTGTATCGGGAAAGAGTATTGCCACCAGTCACATTGCTGCTGCTGCCTATCGGGTACATGGGTTTGAATGGTCTGTTGGTGCTGCGGCGGGTACTTTGGCTAGTTTTTCTCTAGAAAAAGGGATTTTACCCTATCAATTGGTGGATAATTTACCCCAACAAGAAGCCAAGTTACAACAGTTACGTCAACGGTTAGAAAGTAATGGTAATCCGACCACGTTTCCCCGCGACATGATGTTTAGCATCCGTCGTTAAGCTGTAGGGTGGGCATTGCCCACCTTTTAATGTGTCATAATTAAATGAAAGTTTCACTGAGAATTTTTTCTATGACTAAATATCTAACGATTGATGAAGCGAATCAGAATTTATTAAAATTATCCTCTGAATTAGGAGATGAACCAGCTATTATTACCGAAGATGGTAAACCTATTATGGTGGCATTTAGTTATGAACAAATTGCTTCCTTATTAGAAACTTTAGAAATTTTGGAAGATGAGGAGTTATCTTCTATCTTATCTGAGGCAATTGCTCAAGATCAAGCAGGACAAAGAATTAGTTGGTCAGATGCACAAAAACAACTGGGTTGGGAATGAAATATAATGTTCAGTTAATTCCTATTGCACTGGAATTATTGAGTAAAATTAAGGATAAGCGAATTCAAAAAGCTTTGCGTGAACGCATAGAAAAGCTACACAATGAGCCTGAAAAACAAGGTAAAGCTCTTTCTGGCAGACTTAAAGGATATCGTAGTGTTAGAGCAGTAGGACAACGTTATAGAATTATTTATCGTGTTGACAATAATAAAATTGTTATCTTAATTATTGGGGTAGGAATTAGAAAAGAGGGAAATAAAAAAGATGTTTATTCTCTTCTTGAAAAGTTAATTGATAATATTAACTTGGATTTAGAATAATTGTATTATTTATTATTTCTTAAGAATTTTTTTTTTGTTTTGTGCTATACTTATCAACTAAAGTTTCAAAATTAACAAGATTGTAAATTTTTTTGACTCTATTTATTTCTGTCCCTGTCTTGAATGATACGATCAAAAAAGTTTCAGTCAAAAAGCCCTAACCTATAGTAGTAAATATTTAAAGCTTTCGTATCTATAATTAGGGATCACGTTGGTTATATCTGTTGTGAAATTTTTCTGTGATACTGAAACGACAGCCTCATTTTCCCATTATCTGGTCTAAATTGGATTTTAAACCTCTTATTAATCTCTGGGATTCTCGAAGCTATGTAATAACAAACTAACAGCTAATAAAAGAGAAAGTTCTGCACTAAAAGAACTGAGTAAGTTATTAGTAAATACCAACTTTAGTAATTTTAGGAGACATAAAACCATGAATGTGAATCAAGCAATTCCTGGCTGTTCTACTGGGCAAATTCAAGGATTATCCCTACAAGTCCTCGATAAAATTATGAAGGATCGACCCGACGTTTTAACTCGCATTGATCATCCTTTAATTATTGCTGAAGGTAGTCAGAATAATCCCTATTTACAAACCAAAGCTTATCAAGCGTTAGTCAAGGCAGTAGAAGAACGAAACCGACCCCTACATATCAATAGTGCCTTACGAACTGCCATGCAGCAATATATGTTGTTCCAACAAAAACAACGGGGGATTTGTGGCATTCGGGCGGCTGCCCCTCCTCCTCGTAGTAATCATAATAGTGGTCTAGCTATAGATGTTCAAGATGCTCCTGGTTGGAAACCTTTCTTAGAAAAACACAATTGGAAATGGATCGGTTCTTTTGACCCCATGCACTTTGACTTTAAAGGGGGTGGTGTTGATTTAGGGAAGTTGCAAGTTCAAGCTTTTCAGGAATTATGGAATGAATTTAATCCCCATGAAAAAATAGGCGAAGATGGACTTTGGGGACCAACCACAGCCCAAAAAGTGGGCAAATCACCCGCTCAAGGTTTTGGGAATCCTCCTACCCTCAGACAAGGAGATTTTTCCAAAGAAGTTGGGCAATTACAATTAGCCCTTCGTCAAGCCCTAAAGTTAACCCCTGATGAGTTGGCAGCCGATCAGCATTTCGGTCCGGCAACCTTCAAAGCTGTCGTTGAATTCCAAACACAACACGGACTTACACCTGATGGTATTGCAGGACCAGCTACTCTCGAAAAGCTACAAGAAGTCAATGGTGAAGAAAAACCGATCACCGAAAAAGAAGCAACGACCAATCTGGTTAGTCCCCTCCAAGAAATGATTGACGAAAAATCAGTGATCAGTCTTGCTGACTTGAAAAAAGATGTGGATCTGCTCAAACAGATACAAACTCGTTTACATGAGTTGGGTGTCTATACTTATGGTCCTAGCGATCCCGATGGTTTATGGGGACCCAAAACAGAACAAGGGTTAGAGAAGTTTGTTGATGCTGTTCATCTCAATAACATGGATACAGGTTTATTTGGCCCTTCCTTTGCTGAAGCCTTGTTAAAAACGGAGAAAATTGATAAGTTAGGTTCCTTTGGTTTACCTGACTGGTGGCAGGGAGGCAATAAAAATGAACTGGCCAAAGCTGTGGCTAAAGAAGGTGCCAACCAGGGGGTCACCGATCGCAATCAAATCGCCTATATTATGGCCACGATTCAACATGAAACGGCAGCGACGTATAAACCGATCGCAGAATACGGTGGCAGACATACACGCTATGCCCCTTATTATGGACGAGGATATGTACAGCTAACATGGGATTATAATTACAAGAAGTATAGCGAGCTTCTGAATCGTGACTTTCTTCGCCACCCCGATCAAGTGATGGAACCGGACGTTTCTCTGTTCATTATCGTTCATGGCATGAAAAATGGCACCTTTACTGGCAAGAAACTCAACGATTATATTACGAGCAGTAACGTTGATTTTATCAACGCTCGTCGCATTATTAATGGGACTGACAAAGCCAGTTTAATTGCTGGTTATGCCGAACAGTGGAAAAAAAGCACATTATTCTAGTAAATAGGACTATTTGTTTTGATTTTCCTGCGTCTATTATCTGGAATCTTAATTCTTCTTTTATCGGCCTGTAACAGTCCCGAAAATACAGACCTAAAGGATAATGTTAAGCCAGAACAAACCCTTGATTCACCGCAAGAATATCCTTGTGGTGACCTTCTTAGACCTCTGAATCCTACCGAAACCCCTCAACCCTCAGAGACTACCTTAGATAGTTATTTTCGCTTGGCTTATAATGGGGCAGTTTCTGGGGATTTTGACACGGCTATTCTCAATTATAAAAAGGCATTAGAACAGACAACTTGTGAGTGCGATCGCGCCCATGCTCAAGCGGGAAAACAAGCAGCAACCGAAGCAAAAGAACTCTTGGAAACAGAGGGAATGGGTAGTAAACCCACCCAGTTTTTTTGGGGTCGATTACAAGAATTAACGCGATCGCTTTCTTGTGTCGAATTAATCTAAAAAAGAACATTCAACTGTAATTTTTAAGTGACTATCTGCGGAGGTTGTAACGTAAGGAACGCCTATTTTTCCCATTACTTTAATACCAAATTCTAAGGTAACTTTATCAATGTTAGCGTTATCAACTTGTTTAAACGCATTTAATGTATATTCTGTGTAACTTTTAATTGTGTTAGCAATAGAAGGAATATTATTTCCAATTTGTTCATCACTATCTGTTGGAGAAGTTCTCGAAAAAATATCTTTTAATCCTTTCGGTTCTTTTCCTAAACTTTCTCTAGTTTCTTCAGTATTTTTTTTATCTTCGGTAGTGATATTAATATCTTCATTCGTCTCCAAATAAATAATAGTATTATCGTCTAATTTAATAGGGGTTAATTTTGTCATGAGGTTTAAAATTTGATAGGTTATACTAATTCTCAAAAGTTATGAGAGACTTAATTAGTCATTGCGAGGGGTGATATAAATAGCAAGTCTTGATTGTTGCTAAAAATACCCCGAAGCAATCTACCATAGACATAGAAATTACTTTATCACACTACTACACCGTGTCTTCGACAGCGCAATGACCTACGGGATTTCTCTAGTTATTTTTGAGAACTGATACTTAGATTATTTTAGTTTAAACTGAAATTATTGACCATTGTTATTGTAAACGATCATGACCACTGAATTTACAGAAAAGACGAAATCTTTGTATGATACGGATTATTATTTGTGGTTACAACAAACAGCTAAAAGTTTAGCGAGTCGTAACGTTGATGCTTTAGACTGGGATAATTTATGGGAGGAAATTGAATCTTTGGGTAGAAGGGAAAAAAAGGCCATTAAAAATAACTTAAGAATTGTTATTTTACATCTTTTAAAATGGAATTATTAAGTTCAAAAGCGTTCTCAAAGTTGGATATATTCAATTGCTGAACATCGACAACGTTTATATGATGATTTTGAAACCAGTCCCAGTTTAAGAGTATATTGTCAAGATGTTTTTCTTCAAGTTTATCAAGAAGTGCGTAAGTTAGCATCAAAGGAAACTGGACTCCCTTTAAATCATTTTCCTGAAACTTGTCCTTTTTGATTAGAAAATGTCCTGGCTGAAAATTGGTTAGAACTTAGTTAAAGTCAATGAGTAAAGATGCGTTAATTGTTGGTATTAATCATTATCAATATGAAGGGTTAAGTCATTTAACTTCCCCTGCTGAAGATGCAGAAGCGATCGCATCTATTTTAGAGCAGCATGGACAGTTTACTACCATTCGTCGTTTACCTGAAGCTATAAAAACGATTGATTCAATGACAAAATCACCTTATGTCAGTCAAACGGGAGACGTTTATTTAAAACAATTAAAAGACAGTTTAGTTAAACTATTTAAACCAGAAAGTAACCAAATTCCTGACACTGCTTTATTTTATTTTTCAGGTCATGGGATTAGAAAAACATCAGGAATCACCGAAGGTTTTTTATGTACCAGTGATGTTCATCCCGACAGAGAATTTAATGGGTTATCGTTGAAATGGTTACGAGAATTATTACAACAAAGTCCCATCAAACAACAAATTATCTGGTTAGATTGTTGTCATAGTGGAGAATTTCTTAATTTTACTGAAGCGACTCCCCAAGAAATAGGAAAAGGACGAGATAGATGTTTTATTGCAGCATCTAGAGAGTTTGAAGAAGCACTGGTTGATATCAATAGTAAATATAGTGTTTTAACTAAACTAATTTTAGAAGGATTAAACCCCGAAAACTATAATGAAAACTCGATAACCACTTTAAGCTTAAGTAACTATATAAACGAACACATTCAACAAATAAAAGGCAATCTGCAACACCCTATTTTCACCAATTTAGGTCAACCCATTCCCCTAACCTATAAAGAGAAAATTACAGCAGAAACACCCGAAACCACCGAAACAAGCGACATTTGTCCCTATAAAGGATTAAGATATTTTGAATTAGAAGATCATCATTTTTTCTTTGGGCGAGAAACCCTCACAAAAACACTTTTAGGAAAAATTAGTCAAAAAACCTTCTTAGCGGTGCTTGGTGCGTCAGGAAGCGGTAAATCCTCCGTAATTCGTGCAGGGGTGCTATACGAGTTAAAACAAGGATTGAGGTTGCAGGGTTCGGCTAATTGGGAAATTAAGATTATGGTTCCTGGAAGCAACCCGATAGAAACCCTAGCACTAGAGTTTCTTGATCCTAACCTCTCTCGGATTGAGCGATCGCAACAATTGGAAACAGTAGAAAGCTTACTATCACAGGGTTCCGATGGCTTAAAACGTCTCATCCAAACCACAGACGCGCCGAAAGTTTTGTTAATTATTGACCAATTTGAGGAAATTTTTACTTTATGTAGCGATAAAGCGCAACGAGAACGCTTTATTGACTGTTTACTCGGTGCAGTGGAAAAATGCGACGGTCAACTTAAGGTTATCATTGCTATGCGTGCCGACTTTTTTGGCAAATGTGTGGAAGAAACCTATAGTGGTTTGAGTCAGCAGATAGAAGAAAATCTGGTTTCTGTGACTCCCATGACAGAAGAGGAACTACGAGATGCGATTACCAAACCAGCAAAACGGGTTAAATTACCTATCGAAACTGCATTAATTGACGAAATACTCAAAGATATTCAAGATTCTCCCGGCAGTCTTCCCTTGCTTCAAGATGGGTTAACGGAGTTATGGAAACAACGAGATCATCAGGGGTTAACCCTAGTTAACTATACCAAGCTTGGCAGAGTTGCCGGCAGTCTCAACAAACGCGCAACAGATGTTTATAACCGTCTGACTGAAGCGCAACAGTTAACCGCGAAACATATTTTTCTCAACCTGACGCAGTTAGGAGAGGGGACAGAAGACACTCGGAGACGGGTGTTAAAAGCTGATTTAGTGACAGAAAAGCATGATCAAGCGTCTATTGACGCAATGGTACAGTTATTGGCTGATGAAAAGTTAATTGTTACCGATAGGACACAGCAAGGGGATGAGGTGATAGATGTAGCGCACGAAGCGTTAATCCGTCATTGGCAACTGTTGCGACAGTGGTTAGAGGAAAGTCGGGAACAGTTACAGGAACAGCGAAAGATTGAAGGGTTAGCGCAAGAGTGGCGCAGTCAAGGATATAAAAATGAGTATTTATTGCAGGGACGACGGTTAAAGGAATGTCGTCAGAAGCAAAAGTCTTTAACGTTATCAACCCTAGCACTAGAGTTTCTACAAAAGAGTGCTAAACATCAATTCAGAAGTCGGGTTCAAGCAGTAGGGTTATTTTTGATTATTCCTTTGATTGGGACATATTTTGGCTTTCAGGAAGTTCAACTCAATGCCGATAAAACACTGTTACAAAACTGTCCAGAAAAACAGGAATATTGTCCAGGGAGACGAGAAGCATTAGAACGGTTAGTGAAAGCAGGTAAACCATTAGCCTATTTGAATTTTGAAAATGCCAACCTCTACAATACCAATCTCAAAAGTGCCAAACTCTACAATACCAATCTCAAAAGTGCCAACCTCAACTACACCAATCTCGAAAGTGCCGACCTCAACTATGCCAACCTTTATAATGCCCAACTCTACAATACCAATCTCAAAAGTGCCTACCTCTACAATGTCTACCTCAACAATACTGAACTCGACAAAACCCAACTCAACAATGCCAACCTTACCAATGCCCAACTCAACAATGCCAACCTTTATAATGCCAAACTCAACAATGCCAACCTCAAAGATGCTTACCTAATAGACACCAAAAATCTAACTCCTGCTCAAATCAAATCAGCTTGTTATTGGGATCAGGCATTTTATCAAGGTTATTATCATGAAAAAAAGGGACAATGGATAATTGATGGAGAAGCCAATAAAGCTTATATTGAAGAACTTAAACAAGATAAAGCCAGTGACCCTAAAACGCCTCCTGATTGCAGGAAGTGGGAATAGTTTTAAATCGTTCTTTATTGTCATTGCGAGGGGAATAGACCACTACTATAACCTAATTTTTACTCATTATCTCCCCGAAGCAATCTACTCTTATCATGGGTGTTCTTAGAGATTGCTTCAGAGGCAAAAATTAAATCTTAACCCAAGTCCCAGTCAAAGTTTTGCCTCTTCGCAATGACAGAGAGTAGGGTGGGCAAATTAAAAAATTATGTTACCTACTGATACTGTAAAAAACTTTGCCCACCTGACAACTTCAAGGAAAAAGACGAAGCCAACAAACAGGAAAGACAGCGTTATGAACAAGGAAAAATTTTCCCCTAATTTATCTTTAGAAGAACGAGAAAAAAAATTATTAGCCATGTCAGATGATGAAATCGATTATTCTGATATTCCACCCCTTGATGACGAATTTTTCAAAAATACTAAATTAGTCAACAAGAAAAGTAGAGAAAAACTCAAAAATGAAACTTAATCATAATTCATCAAAATATCAACGTATTACAGAACTCTTTGATATTTGTGGTCAACCATCTTGGCACTGTTTTACTTGTTTACTTCTTTGACTTCAAATTTTAGGTTACAAGCGCACACCTCTTCCATTGTGTATAGAATATCATGTCAAGTCAACTAAAAGCAAGCATTTTTAACATCAATTAACATCTTAGGGTAAAACTAAAACCGAACCAAATTGCTTGAAGGAGGCAGGAGTTGAAAGGCAGGAGGCAGGAGGCCGTTTAGAGGGGGATTCAGACCCACCTCTAAACGAAGACCGCCAAATTTAAAATTTTGGCGGGGGACTTAAACCCAGTTGGGCGAGGCAACAAGGCTTTAC
>JASJDN010000131.1 GCA_030065205.1 Crocosphaera sp. | reverse complement strand
CGAATTAAGGCAACAGGTCACGGTACAAGACAAAGATGCCGTCCTAATAAGTTTGGCTTTCCTAAAAGTCATGCTCCCAAAGCTAAATTTTTTCAAGGATTTCAAACAGGAGACTTGGGATCAGCATCAATCCCTAAAGGTAAGTTTTCTGGTCAATATACAGGTAGAATTGCTATTAGATTTCGTCCTAGTTTTGTCCTTCAATTACCTGACACAAAGTTTGATGTTCATCCTAAATATTTGACACACATTCATCGTAACGACGGGTACAATTATGCTCAATAAAAACGATTCGCTCTGCTCAATTTGTTTGTTGACCTCCATTCCCAAGTGGCTGTCTGCCGAGGTGTCCTCGGCAGTTTATACGCCACGCCTCCCGTTAAGGGTTCGGCGGTACTCGGCTACGCCTCGATGCGTCCGCCTGACCTATAACGGGAGTCCCCTGGAGGTATAAAGATGGAACTCATTCGCATTATTATAATAAGCATCATCGGTGCTATTCTAATGTTTGGCATACAACCCCTGCTTTATAAACAAGGATTAATTTGGGAACCTGATATCCAAGATCCTAGAGCAGCCTTAGAAAGTTGGGTCAGTCGAGATTATACGATTGCGGCCTTCTGGGTGTTTGGCGTATCGCTAATCTGTGCGATTTTTTGGTATATCATGACCAACAAATCTCAAGCCCATCGTCCCGACGAAATCAATCAATGGCGGTTATGGTGGTGGCTAATCGGATTAATTCCCCTAATCAGTATTGGGGTAGCCATCGGAATTTTTAATCAAGTACCAGAACTACGTCTGTCCCTAGCCTTTTTTTTTCTTATCGATATTTTAATTGTCTTTTGGTTAACCACTGCCACCAGTACCCCAGGACTATTGATGTACACCCCCCCTTTAGCCCCTCAACTGCGAGATTTATTGTCTAGATTAGGAGTTAACGAATAAAAATGACCATGTATGTAATAGGCATCGGTGGCACAGGGTCCAAATGTATCGAAGCCTTGACCAAATTAGCCGCCGTTGGCCTGTTAGGAAACCAACGGCTAAAAGTTCTCTATATCGATGCCGACGAAACCAACGGCAACCTCGAGAGGTCAAGGAGTAGTCTGAGTAACTATATCCGATGTCAACAACTTATCTCAGGAGGAGAACAACAAAATTGGATGGCGACCCCCATCGAAATCTACGATCTGTGGTCCCCCTTTACCGGAGTTAACGCCAGTAAAAAACTACAAGCCTTTTTTAACTACAATACCCTCAAACAAGAAAACCCCGTCTTAGGGAATATGTTTGATGTTCTGTATACCAAAGACGAACAGGAAGTGGCCTTAGATGTAGGGTTTCGGGGACGGCCAGCCATTGGGGCTGCAGTCATGAGTCAAGTAGACTTAGAACGATTAGACCAAGAACCCTGGGGACAACTGATCAAAGATATTAAAGGAGAAGTCAGTAGCGGAAGTCCCCCGAAAGTGTTTCTCTGTGGTTCCATTTTTGGCGGAACCGGTGCATCAGGACTACCCACCATCGCCCGTTTAATTGCCAATAAATTAGACAGAGAAGGGGTCAAAGAACGGATTAAAATTGCTTGTTTGTTTTTGTTACCCTATTTCCGCTTTTCTACCCCTCCAGGGGAAGATCCCAAAGGGATTTATGCCCGTTCAGAACAGTTTTTACTCAACACAGAAGCCGCCCTACGGTACTACGTCAATCAGGCCAAAGAAACCTTCGATACCGTCTTCCTCTTAGGTAACCAGACTTTCTCCGAAGTGGATTTTAGTGTGGGTAAAAACACACAACGCAACGATCCCCATTTCCTAGAACTGTACGCAGCCTTAGCCGCCCGACATTTTGACCTCAACACCAAAGCGTTAACGGATAAAGTGGTACTGATTAGCCGTCAGGCCATGGGTCGCGTCACCTGGGACGACATTCCCGACCATTTACAGGTGCAACCTGCCTTAGTCAATGGCACACGCTTTGCCTATATCTGGTTAGCCGAAATTGCCCCAGAACTCGACGAACTGCTCAAAAGTCAAAACAATCGTCAGGTTCTCTCCCCCTGGTTATTAAAATTCTTTCCCACCGATCGCAGAACAAACCGAGATGGCCTCACGCAATTAAGCAGTCCCAAAGAACAAGAAGCCCTGAAAACCATCAATAGTTGGTGTCAAGACTATTTAATCTGGTGGCATAGCCTTCACCAAGACGACGGAGAACAGATACAACTGTTTAACACCAAAGCATCCGGAAATCCCCAAGAAAAACTCAAACGAGAACAGTTAAATGAACTGGTGTATGGCACCAATCTTGACAGTCGGACCAAAGCGCAAGACACCATTCAACGCATCAAACGGCAACTGCAGCGATCGCAACAAGATCCCTCGGCCGAACTGGGCATTATTGAACTGGCCAAAACCTTATATACCCTATGTGAAGCCTAAATAACAGCTTAACCCTAAATCCGCAACTTGAACGCCTTAACAAAAGCTTATGTTTTTATTCCTACCTAAAATAAAGCAAGATAGTGATGTTCGTCCCTCTGATCAAATAGCAGTCTGGGATGCCCAAGACTTTGATACCTTTGGCAAAGTCGCCTCTAGTTTAGACTATAAATCCCCAGGACAAGTCAAAAGTGTGAGTTCCGTTCCCACCATTTGGGCCCGGCCTCTCTCGATGGAAATGGCCTTACACAACGAAGCCTATCCCATTCGTCAACAGATGATCGAACAATGGCAGGGGATGTTAGCCGCGATCGCCTTAGCAGAGGTCAGAAGTTTACCCCTCTCGGCTCAATTATTAGAATTAGGGGAATTACGCTACGAAAACCCCTTTGCCCGTTCCCTCTACGAATTGCTTCCCAACCCGCCGACTTATGCCTTATACACCCTAGAAGCCAAAAATCCTTGGCAGGATCTCTATATTTTCCTCTGGGACGATAAACCCGTGGGAATGTCTTCCCCGAGTACCATTGTAGTCCCTTCAGAAGAGGGACAATGGACAAAACTGCCTTGGTGGAATCGACAAAATCGCTGTTTAGAAAGACCCCATGACCATCTCAACAGCACCGAAAAAGCTCTTCTGTGGCGTTGGGTGGAAAACCTCCGTAATCAATTAAGTCAGCATCAGGGACAACCTCGGTCCGTTGATATGATGCGGGGACTCTTACAACAATTTCAAGACAGTTTAGGGAACTATCCCGATCAAACCCTCAGTTTAAGCGAGAATCCGCAATTTTTTGGCATCCCCCTCAACCGAGGACTATTATCGGCCCTGAATTACCCCGTCAAAGCCGAAAAACAACCCTCTTGCGTTCGGGTCATTCCCAGTCCAGACAAGAGAGGACAAGCAGAAGACTTGTATCTGCTTGATCTAAACATTGCCCAATTTTGGGGTGAGTCTCCCCAAAACGTCTGGGTTTATCAAGACAAAACCCTCGCGTCCCTCAACATCCAAGACTTAAAAGATGGCAACCTTCTGTGGAAAGGCATTCGTTGGATCGAATCCCTTGACCTATTATTGCCAGAATTGGGCTTTATTGACGTAGAAGAGGCCTTACCCGGGGCCTGTTTGCCTGAGAATGTGGACAAATTAATTTTCAAAGGCCAATCTATCACCCCGTTATTACCCATCAATCCTTTGCTACTGGACTACTTCACCCCAGAAGATATTATGAGGCGACTACAATTTAGTCCCCTCAATGGACCAGATGGACCAGTGATTCGGGTGTCCTTTGATTTACCCCTGTCCGGGATGAATAACGATGAGAACAACCCTCAGAATTATCGCATCTATAAAGACTATCCCCTCAAAGAAGAAAACGGGTTAACCCAAATTCCGGTTCTAGAAGTATGGCCCAACTTCCAGTCCACCCAGTGGAAGGAATATTATGCTTTCTACTACGACATGAATTTCTTGGCCTCCCCTAACCCCAACGATCGAACCTTCCAAGTCATGTTACCAGGGGCAAAAGAACCCCACAAATTTAAAGACGGACAGGGATCGTATCAACTGACGCGCATGGACAGTTTCCCCTCTCATATCCTTTGTGAAGATCAGGCCAAAAAACAACTGGGATTGATTTTATTGAAAACCCCACCCCCCATTAATTTAAGTGGTCGTTGGAAAGTGGGGGTAGATTTTGGGACTTCCTTTACCAATATTTACGTCAACCGCAAAGGGATAGTCGAACCCTTACCGTTAGACTGTCTTCACTTAACCGTAACCTATGCAGACCAAGAAACTCGTCCTCGGGTACTCACGGAATTTTTTATTCCTGAGAACTTTATTCCCCTAGATAAACCCCTCCCCCTTTCTAGTGTCCTCACCATCCGACAAGGGCAAAATATCCAGAGTAAACGCCCGTTGTACGATGGCCGCATCTATATGCCAGAAGAAAGCTTTCAACCCCAACAAGATTGGATTGAAACCGATCTCAAATGGACCAACCTGGACTTAAATCAACTGTTCCTCAACCATTTAGCCCTCCATGTTACCGCCTTAGCCGCTAAAAATGGGGTACAAGAGATTGAATGGTGTTTATCCTATCCCTCCGCCTTTTCTAAGAGTGATAGAACCCGTTATTTCCGTAACTGGGACATCTTAACCAGAGAGTTAGAAGCCAAAACAGCCATTAAGCAAATTTGCCCCAAACCGGATGATGTTACCCGTTTTCGCACAGAAAGTTTAGCCACCGCCCAATATTTTGCCGACCAAGAAGAATTAAACTTAGTGAATACCACCTGTATTGATATGGGTGGAGGAACCTCCGATATTTCCATTTGGGAAGCAAACGGCGATCGCTTTCAACTGGTTCATCAATGTTCGGTACAGTTAGCCGGTTCTCATCTATTTACCCAGTTTCTCGAGAAAAAACCCCAATTTTTAAGCGACAAGTTCAAGGTTGAATCCCAGGACTTACAAGGGTTGAGACACGGGAACTTCCAGGCCAAATTAGATGTCTTATTACGATATAGGAGTGAAGGCTGGCTCGAACAATGGGACTATCTTCAAGACGATCCAGACTTTCAAGGATTTATTCGACTCATAGCAATGGGAACCGCAGGACTTTACTACTATGTGGGGACAATTCTCAATGTTCTCTTTCAAGAAGGAAAGTACAGTCGCAATGAAATTACACCCGTTTATATCGGAGGAAATGGATCTCGATTATTGAACTGGTTAGCCATTGGGGGCAAATTTGATCGCTATGCAGAGGTCAATGAATTGTTCAGTCGAATGTTAAGTAAAGCATCTGGTTTCGAGGATACGAAGGAAATTACTCAACTGAGTACCCGTCCCAAAGACGAAGTAGCTTGTGGTCTAGTGTTGGATAAAACCCCTCTTGGCCATCGAGATATCAAAAAATCTGAACCCATTGTGGCAGGAGAAGACTGCGAAGTGAATGGGGAACCCATCGAATGGAACCAATACCTAGATTTACAAGGCAATATCACCGGCTTTGTCATTCCTGAACTCACCCAGCTTTCCTATTTCCTCGATGAATTTAATCAAGGATTAAATGATATTGATGCGGATGGACTGACTCCTATGAAGCAGTTTACATCAGGTGAAGGGTTAGAATCTGGCTATAAAGACAGATTATGGCGTGATGTTAAAAAAGAACTCACCAAAACCCTAGTCCATATCAGAGGAGACTCAGAGAAAATTCGCATTGAGCCACCTTTTATTCTAGGATTAAAAGCATTACTACAGGTGTTGGCTAAGGAGTGGGCAGGTAAATAAAACTTCGAGAAACTTTTGTCGGGGTTTATATATAGCAGTTCTCATACTTGTGAGGTACAGAGGTTATCGCTTGGAGGCAGGAGGCAGGGGGCAGGAGGCAGGAGTTAAGTGTACCTCATGAGTCCGAGAAACGCTATATTATTAAGCCCCTACTGGCTTCTTCGAGGTTTAACTTGATTAAATAGAGCAAAAATAACTTTGCTGACCAGATTTTAGCTAAAGGATGACCTATGAAATGTTTAATTTGTGATTATGGCTTGATTGATGAAAAAAATATTTGTTCTGATTGCAAGTTTCCTAATCATCCAAATATGCCTGATGATGTGAGAATTTGGGCGAGAAGAATGTGGTTAGAGAAATGTAAAAATGATAAACTTTTTGACCCCAAAAATTCTCCACCTTCCCCTGATACCCAATTTAAAAAATTAGAAGAAAATCAGAACAAGCAAACCGAAAAAATCAAGACATTAGAGCAAATAATTAAAAAATCTGAAGCCCGTGGGGATGTGGTCAAAAAAATGAATGAAGAATTGAAAAAAACGATAGTGGGTGTTCAAGAAAACAAGAAAAAAATAGAATCAGATGCTCAGGAAACATTAGAAATCAAGTCTCAATTATCAACATTAGAAACAACAGTCGAACAAAAATTAGTTGCCTTATTAGATGAGAAAATAGCAACTTTTCAAGAAGAGCGATCGCAAACTCAGAAACAAATAGAAGATTTATCAGCAGAATTATCAGAAGTTTGGAAGTTTCTTAAAGCTAAACAAGAAATTAGTACATATTCAAATAGCCCTACAACTTCATCAAGTAATCAAGAAGCAACACCCATCAAAACATCCTCTGATAGAGAATTAAGTTGGCAAGAACATCAATTAATTGAAAAATATAATAAGAAAAAAGAAAGTTTAGTGGATTGTATTACAGTATCAGAAACAAAACAAAGTACAGAAGATCGTCGCTTAGGAAAAAGTCAAACTGTTATTTTAGAAGAAAATCGTCGGGGGAATTATTGGATAGTTGAACAAGAAGGGATGACTTATCTCATACCTAGTGATAATCTCAGACTCAATGAATATAACTACAAAACCGTTGAAGCTGTCTTTGAATGTCGAGGGTATCAAATCAATATTTCCAGCAATTTCAAACTCAAACAACCAGCTATTGTAAAGCAAACAACTGATGGTATGAATTGGCAATTAAAAAAACCAGGAATTCTTGAATTTTAACTTAACTAAAAGGTCAATTATCATGAACAAAAACAATTATTTAAAATTATTCTTCGTTCTTCTATTACTATCTGGATCTTTCTTTGGTTGTGGCAACAATGATTCTCAAAATGGTCAGTCAACCACGGACGGAGAAACAGCAGCAGAAGTCAATAATACGGATAATAATAACTTAGATGCGACTACCATTAGCAAGTTTTATTATGAAGGCTCAGAAAAACACAGAGGCTTGAAATTTGCCCTAGAAGATGGATTTTTAAATAAGTTAGAAAAAGCTTATAAGAATAATAACCTAGATGAGTTTACTCAACCTCATTATCCTGATCAACAATTAGAGGAAATGAAAAAAGAAATTGTAAAATTCCGAAATGATGATCTAGATAACATAACAAACAAAGAAGAAGCTGAAAAAATCCTTGATCGAATTGATAAACATTTAGAAGATATTTCTTCTAAAGTTACAGTCCATTTTAAAGATGCTAAAGAGGAAGTCACTCAAGATACAATTGAACTAGTTCGAGAAGAATTAGGTGTTTCTGAAGATCAAGAAATTTTTGGAAAACAAACAAAAACTTATAATGCAATTAAAGATTTTATAAACGAGAAAAAAAGAGCGTTAGAGGGGGAAATTAAAGACTTAAATGCAATAGTAGACACCCCTAAACCCCCTGAACCTGAGAATGAGAAAACCGTTAAAGAAGAATTAGAGGAAGTTAAAAAAGATGTAGAGATACTTCAAGAAGATGTAAAGGGACTTAACAATGAAGTGAATGTACTTAAAGGACAATTAGAAGTTCTTAAAACCAATGATCAAAGATTCAGACTTATTTTTATTCTTTCTGGTATTTTTGGTGTTCTTTTAATAGTTTTTGCTCTTGACAAAAATAGACGGATGTCCTCCTTTGGAAAAGGGTTGAGCCAAGACAATCAGGAAGCACTATATAATTTACAGACAGAGTTTAATCAAAAATTAGCGAATTTACAGAAACAACAAAATAAATTTAAAGGACAAATTCAACAAATTGATCAAACAGTGACATCAACAGAACAAATATTAATAAATCGTGTTGATGAAATAGAAGCAAAAATACCAATAAGCGGAAATAATCAAAGGGGACAACTGACTAATTATAATCCTTCTTGGCAGAATCCAACAACGCCGGCCAATGACTTTACAGGAGTGTCTGTTACACCATCACCGTCTCATTCTCAAACATCTCCATCAAGTCATACTAATATTAATAATTATAGTTCCAGTTCAGTTCCCAGTAATGGAGTCGCAGTATCAGAAACCAAAAGAAGTCAAGAAGATCGTCGTTTAGGTAAAAGTAAAGCTGTTATTTTAGAAAAAAATCGTAGGGGGAATTATTTAGTTTATACAGAAGGAAATTATGAATATTTAGTTCCCAGTGAAAATCTCAGAATCAATGAATTTAACTACAAAACTTTTGAAGTTTTATTTGAAATTAATAACTTTAATGCTAGTAGTTCTACCGATTTTCACATTAAGCACCCTGCCGTAGTAAGTAGTATTTCCAGTGGCGAACAATGGGAATTACAACAACGAGGAGTTTTGCAATTTTAGACAATCAAGGTAACAAACTAAACATGAAAAAAATCAATTTCTCTATCTCCGAAATTATCGAAATTTATAACACCATTCCCCATATTTTATACAATAAAGTTACTAAAGTTAACCTCGAATCTTCTTATACTTCCTCGAAAGAACAATTGTTGATAGAAGTAAAAAATGGTAGCTATTGGATTATTAAAACAGAGGATGAAAAAGAATGGTTACTCCCTAGCAACAAATCAACAATTAATCAACATAATAATCAAAAAATTCAATCATTTTTTGAGTTTCAAGCTTATGATAATTCAGAAAATAAAGACTTTGTTTTAGTTCAACCTGCGATAGTGAGTTTACTTCCTAATGCAAGTAGAAAAGAATGGAAACTAGAAACATTAGGTGTCTTAAATTTTGACCCAAATCATTCTAGTAATCAACTGCGATCGCAACTTAAACTAACAGAAAATGAACGAGATCAATATAAATCTGATTTAGAAAAAATAAAACAAGAAAAAGAACAATTAACTGCTCAAGTTGCACAACTTGCTTCAGACGCTTTACAGGATATTCGTGATAGTTTAGTGACAAAAAATGAATTCAATCAGCAACTTAACATCATGTCACAAAGAATCAACATAGTTTCACAAAGAATCCATCGGTTAGAGCAAAAATTTACAGATTATCCCTCTTCTGATGAATTGAGTCAGGTAATTCAAAATATAATTGAAACAGTCAATAACAATAATACAGTAATTCAAGACAACGTATCAACAATTGATAAAAGACTACAGATGATTGAAAATGAGCGATCGCCTGATAAAACACAATAATCTAATAATAATCTTGCTAATAAATCAAATAATACGTATAATCATATTTCTAATTCAATAATTAATACAAGAGAAGTATCAGAAACAGAACAAAGTGCAAGCGATCGCCGTTTAGGAAAAAGTCAAGCAGTTATTTTAGAAAAGAAATGTAAGAGATTGCTTCGGGGTATTTTCAGTAAAAGTCAAAGCTTACTGTTTATATTACCCCTCGCAATGACCATTTAAGTCTCTAATAACTTTTGAGAATTGTTAGGGACTTAATATTATTAAGTCCCTACATAATATAAATCCCTATGGTTTGTTTATTGAATAATAATTGGTTTTAATCCAATACTTCTAAGACTTTGCTCTGCTTTTTGAGCATTATTTTTATCACTAAATAATCCCACTTGTAACATCGAACGACCCTGATAAGAGGTAGAAAACGCTTCAGGAAATAGCGATCGCACACGAGTTCTATCCTGACGACTATTCACCCTCACGATAACCCGATACCCTTGAGCGTTTCCACTAAAACGAGATGACCCATTGCGTCCCGTATTAACTGCGTTAGGAGAAGGAGGAGGAACCACACCACTGACACTTTTGGTGGTTGGGGGTTGGAGGGGAGGAAGTTCAGAAAAACTGGGTAACGGTGGGGGTTCGTTGGATACGGAGGGAGTGGGAGGAGGGGGTAAGGTATTTCTGGAAGGTTCAGAGGGGAAACGAGTACCCGAAGAGATAGGAGAAGGTTGGGTTTCTGCGGTGAATGTCATCTGTTGCACAGGTGCATCAGATTCAGATACCATAGGAGATGATTCAGTGGGATTATAAGCGGGTTGAGCCACAATAGCGGTACTATCCCCCGTTAAGTAGACATGGCCCAATACTTGACCATTGTAAGCCCGTTGGGTGAATCGCCAACCTGGATCTAAATTAATCTTCAAAAATCCTGAAGCGACTCCTTCGGTCCTACCAACCACGATATCCGGTTGATTGGGATTGCTGCGATGGGTTCCTACTAATACTAATTCCCTGTTCCGTGGAACAATTCTTAATAAATAGTCCAGTCCTAAATCTTGTCCATCAATGCGAAGGGAATACCCATTACTATCGGTACTCCGTTGACAACTACCGGCAAAATTGAAGTTGAGGAGGAGGGGATCAACCGTTGTGACTGAGTTGGATTCTATTTCGTCCCAACACTGTCGTTGTCCTGGTATTTGTTTAATGATCAGTAAATCATATTTATTATCCCCGTAGGGTCTAGCGATCGCAATATAATCATCCTGGTTAACATCTTGTTCATCAAAAGGAGATGCTTCCGAAGGCAACCCAGGAATTATACCCGTCAAAGCAAAGGTGGTAACAGCAACCAGTTTACCAATAAGTGTGAGTTTCATAGTCTCTAACCTTGCATCATCACAACATGATTTGCACAAAATAGCGTGTATTCATGTCTGCGATCATGACGCATCTCATCAGGAGAATGTTGCTAAGGTTGGACAGGTTGCTATCTGTCTATAGTTTGGTTTAACAGTTTTCTAATTAAATTAAGATAAAAAAATATTTGTCGTCCCTCAAGCTTGAGTATCATATAAATTAACTTGATTATTAATTTAATATAATGAAAAAGTTATCTTTATTGGCTTTTTTTGTCAGTATTAATAGTTTAATGGCTTCCCCTGCCATAGCTGCTGGTTTTTCAGCTATTTACGGGTTTGGAGATAGTTTATCGGGTACGGGTAATATTAATCAAATTGTTCTCGAAGCAACAGGAGGAACTCAGACTTTTCCCCCCACTCCTCCTTATTTTGAAGGCCGATTTTCTAATGGACCAGTGTGGATAGAATTGCTTGCTCAAAGGTTAAATATTCCTTTGGTTAATTCTGCTTTTGGGGGGGCAACCAGTGGGTTTGAAAATACCCTTGATACCACTTTGCCCGGCATTCCGTTACCTGGATTACAAGGACAAATTGGTAATTTTATGATTAATAATCCTGTGGCTGATCCGAATGCGCTTTATGCCATTTGGACAGGGGGAAATGATTATTTACCGACAAATAGTATGGTATTTACTCCGTTTGATAATCCGAATCAAACGTTAATTAACATAGGAACAGCCATTAATTCTTTGGTGGAAATTGGGGCTAAAAATATTATGGTTTTAAATTTACCCAACTTAGGGAATATTCCTCTAAATAATGGGTCTGTAGATGGAGTTTGTCCTGAGAATAATCAATTTGATGGTGATTGTTTAAATGAGTTGACGATGGCTCATAATAGTGGATTATCCACTTTATTATCTAACTTTTTGCCAAACATTAATATCATACCTATTGACATTAATACCTTGGTGAATAATACAGTTAAAAATCCTTCCCCTATTTTTTCCAATGTCACGGACGCTTGTTTAAATTTAAGCCCGTTTGAACTGTGTAATAATCCTGATGAATTCTTATTTTGGGATGATCGTCATCCGACAACAGAAGGACATCAATTAATTGCAAATTTAGCGTTTGACTCATTAGGAATTCCTGAACCTAGTACGATATTAGGTTTGTTAACAATTGGCTTACTTGGTATCGTAAAAGTAATTAAATGATCGATTATTAACTATGAACCAAAACAACATTAATATAAAAGAATACATCGAACAAACTTCTGTAATTATTGATTTACCCATCGACCCTGAATTTATGCCAGGTGTGGTGGATAATTTAACAAGAATTGCTGAAATTGCTACGTTAGTCACTGAATTTGAATTACCTGAAACCATTGAAGCTGCACCCATTTTTAAACCATGACTATTCATTCTTTAGACGCGATCGCCCTTAGTCAAAAAATCAAAAATCAAGAAATTACAGCAACGGAAGTTATTAATCAATTTATCAATAATATTGAGCAGCAAAATCTGACTTTGAATTGTTTTACCACTATTCTCAAAGATCAGGGTTTTGAACAGGTAAATAAACTTGATGAACAAATAAAAAAAGGTGCTAACTTAGGCATTTTAACAGGTGTACCTTTTGCAGTTAAAAATCTTTTTGATATCGAGGGTATTATAACATTAGCGGGATCAAAAATTAATCAAGACAATTCACCAGCAACCCAAGATGCCACAGCAATTAAGAAACTAAAAGCAGCAGGGGCAATCTTAGTTGGGGCTTTAAATATGGATGAATATGCTTATGGTTTTGTGACCGAAAATAGTCACTACGGAGCAACACCCAACCCCCATGATTTAAGTAGAATTTCAGGGGGATCTTCTGGCGGTTCTGCTGCTGCAGTTGCTGCTAATTTAGTCCCCTTTTCTTTGGGGTCTGATACCAATGGTTCAGTGAGAGTCCCTGCTGCTTTATGCGGTACTTTGGGGTTAAAACCGACTTACGGACGATTATCAAGGGCTGGTACTGTTTTATTTTCTAATAGTTTAGATCACATTGGAGGCTTTACCCGTTCCGTGAGAGATATGGCAGCTATTTATGATGTTTTACAAGGAGAAGATGAATCTGATCCTATCTGTACTTCTATCCCTCCTAAATTTTGTTTTGATCAGTTAAATAAAGGCATTGATGGCTTAAAAATTGCTGTCGCAGGGGACTATTTTCAAGAAGGGGCAGAACCTGAAGTATTAGAAGCAGTTGAAACTGTGGCAACCTTATTAAATACTGAGCAAATAGTTAACATTCCAGAGGCGCATCGAGCGAGGGCTGCTGCTTATATTATTACAGCTTGTGAAGGGTCGAACTTTCATTTAAAAAATTTGCGATCGCGTCCACAAGATTTTGATCCAGCCACCAGAGATCGCTTTTTAGCAGGGGCGTTTATTCCCAATACTTGGTACATCCAAGCGCAAAGATTTCGTCGTTGGTATCGAGATAAAGTTAGAGAAATTTTCCAAAACGTTGATGTTATTATTGCCCCGACCACCCCTTGTGTTGCTACTCCATTAGGACAAGAAAAAATGATCATTAATGGAGAAGAAATATTAATCCGTCCCAACTTAGGTCGGTTTACTCAACCCTTATCTTTTATTGGTTTACCTGTGTTATCTTTTCCCATCTTAAGACCCAATAAGTTACCATTAGGAGTCCAATTAATCGCTGCACCTTATCAAGAATTAAAAATATTGCAAGTGGCAGCCTTTTTAGAACAAAATTTGCAAAAATTGTAAAGTTTCAGTACAAAAACTCCTTAGACTTCGAGATTATGAGTATGATGAAAGTAGGATAAGTTAAGGTCTAAAATGTCTGTCCTAATGCTTGCCAGAGGGAAAGCTTATGTCTTCAGTTACCAGCGATCGCCTCATTTCTCTGGATCTCAACCAACCGTTATGGGATCGTTTCTTCATGGTAGCCCCCTTAGTCATCATTGGCACCAAAGAAGCAGACGGAAACTACGATCTTGCACCGAAACACATGGCCATGCCTTTCGGTTGGGATAACTATTTTGGGTTCATTTGTACCCCTCGTCATGGCACTTATCAAAATATTGTTCGAGAAAAAGCCTTTAGTGTCAGTTTTCCTCAACCCAATCAAATACTCCTCACCAGTTTAACCGCTACCTCTCGCTGTGAGGATGATCAAAAACCTACCTTATTAATTGTACCCACCGTTCCCACGTCTGCAATAGACAGTGTTTATCTTGAAGACAGTTATCTGTATCTAGAGTGTGAACTGGATCGAATTATAGATGGATTTGGAGACAATAGCCTCATCATAGGGAAAATTGTCGCTGCCCAAGTCAAAGAAACCGCCTTACGAAGAAGCGATCGGGACGATCAAGACATCTTACTCAATCTTCCCCTCTTAGTCTATCTTCCCCCGGGAAGGTATAGCATCATCGATCATAGTTTTTCCTTCCCCTTCCACGCAGGGTTCCATCGTTAAATCGTTTATCGTCACCCCATCACCCCATCACCCCATCTCCCCGTCACCCCATCTCCCCATCACCCCATCTCCCCGTCACCCCATCACCCCATCACCCCATCACCCCATCACCCCATCACCCCATCACCCCATCACCCCATCACCCCATCACCCCATCACCCCATC